>JAGWZD010000376.1 GCA_018968995.1 Bdellovibrionales bacterium | reverse complement strand
AATTTAGGCGACTGTCGCGCGAGCACTCGTCCTTACAGGAACTCATCGCCGAGTACCGCGGCTATAAACTTTTATTGTCTGAGATCGGCTCGAACCGAGAGCTACTTGAGGATAAGGATCCCGAGTTCGCATCGATGGCTCGTGAAGAGTTGAAGCGACTAGAGCCCGAGCTCGAGTTGAGCAAGCGAAGGCTTCAGATTTTACTGCTTCCTAAGGACCCCAACGACGAAAAAAATATCATGTTTGAAATCCGCGCCGGCGCGGGGGGAGAAGAGGCTGCGCTGTTTGTTGGAGAGCTTTTTAGGCTCTACCAGCGCTATAGCGAACGTCAGGGCTGGAAAGTGGATGTGCTTTCAGCAAACTCCACCGGCATTGGTGGATTCAAAGAAATCATCGCGATGATTGAGGGTCAGAAAGTATTTAGCCGCCTCAAGTGGGAGGGCGGAGTTCATCGCGTGCAGCGAGTTCCTGCCACCGAAGCTCAGGGTAGAATTCATACGTCCACTGTGACTGTGGCTGTTTTACCGGAAGCGGAAGATGTTGATGTGAACATCAATCCCACTGATTTACGAATCGATGTGTTTCGCTCCGGGGGCGCTGGAGGACAGGGAGTCAATACGACCGACTCTGCCGTTCGTATCACCCACATCCCGACGGGACAGGTGGTGGTCTGCCAGGACGAGCGCTCTCAGCATAAGAATAAAGATAAGGCGATGAAGATTTTACGTTCGAGATTACTTGAGGCCGAGCAAGAGCGAGCCGCCAAGGAACACTCTGACGCCCGCCGTACGATGGTGGGCACGGGTGATCGAAGCGAGAGAATTCGAACCTATAATTTTCCGCAGGGAAGACTTACCGATCATCGAATCGGCTTAACACTCTATCAGTTGCCCGAAGTGATGGAAGGAAAGATCGACGAGATCCTGGATGGACTGCAGGCGCACTATCAAATGGAAGCGCTGAGAGCTCAGGGGATATCGAGCTAATATCTGATGGGTTCCTACAAAAGCGTAGTCATGCAGAATTTTTTCTCTGATTTTTCTGGAAAGCTTCCAGATCACGAGCTCGAGTTGCTTTTAGAGTCTGCGTTTCACCGGCGCTTTCCGAACTCTCCTCGACTCAGTCGCCAAATGATTTATTCGGAAGATTTTTCTTCTGATTTAGATTGGGTCACGCAGGCGCGAATATGGGCCGAGAAGCGGTTGTCTTCTCGAGTTCCTCTTCAACACCTCACTCGCGAGCAGAATTTTTTTGGTCGCTATTTTGAAGTGGGTCCTGAGGTTTTGATTCCCAGGCCTGAGACTGAAGTGCTGATGGAGTCAGTACTCCATTGGATTGGCCAAGAAAATCGAGGGGTCGTTTTCGGTGCTGAAATCGGAACTGGAAGTGGAATCATTCCCATAACTCTGGCTTTAGAGAGCCGCTCGGTGCTTCGATTTTTAGCGACAGAGCTCAGCCCAGAGGCACTTCGTAGGGCCCAAGATAATGCAAAACTCTTGGGTCTTTCTTCTGATGCTATTACCTGGATTAAGATTCAGGATCGCTCTGATGTCACCTCCACATTGCTTCAGTGGGTGCAGCGCAGTTCGAAAAAGCTCGATTTTCTGATCTCAAACCCTCCCTACTTAAAAGAAGGCTTCGGAGAAACTGAAGACCAAGTCGAAAAATTTGAGCCTTCTGAGGCGCTTTTTGCGCCCGAGCACGACCCTTTATTTTACTACCGCGCTGTCGCAAGCGCAGCGTCATCGCTGGTCGAGCCGGGTGGCATGATCTTTTTAGAAATTCCGCACGAGAGGGCTCAATCGATAGCAGACCTTTTTGGCGATGGATTTGAAGCGGTGCGAGTGATTCCTGATCTTACAGGCAAGAGCAGGGTCTTACAGGCGAAGGTGAGCGTATGGATGAAATGAAAATTCAAGGCGGAGTTAGACTCCGCGGCGCAGTGGATGTGAGTGGCGCAAAGAATGCGGCTTTGCCGATTTTAGTGTCTGCCATTTTGTCGGGCGGAACCTGTCGTTTTGAGCGAGTTCCAGATTTGATGGATATTCGTACCTTAATTAAGCTTTTGGCGAATATGGGAATGAAGGTGAATTTTGATCGGGCGGCAAACAGTGCTGTGCTCGATGCTAGTTCGATTCACTCGCAAGAGGCGCCCTATGAGCTTGTGAAAACCATGCGGGCCTCAGTCTTTGTTTTGGGCCCTCTTTTGACCAGGTACG
>JAGWZD010000375.1 GCA_018968995.1 Bdellovibrionales bacterium | reverse complement strand
GTTCTCTAAGTTGGGTAGACGCAGCTCCCACTGCATCACCGCGGATTGCAAAGACTGCTTCGTGGGTTCTGGAAAAAACATCCCTGTCTCGGACGTGACGCTTTCTTTTGCTCCACCCTGTCCTAAAGCTATAACGGGAGCACCTGCTGCCATTGCTTCGATAGGAGTAATTCCAAAATCTTCCACTCCTGGAAAAATCAGCGCCCGGCAGTTTGAAAGAGCCTGTGCTACCTCTGAGTCTGAGCAGGACCCCAGAAATTCAACCGTAGGCCCCGCGAGGGCCCTCAGCCGATCCTCATCCTGACCCGAACCGATAATTTTCAGAGGCAGTCTAAGTTCATTAAAAACTTCGATGGCTAGATCGACCCGCTTGTAGGGAGCAAAAGCTCCTACAATCAGGTAAAAATCGGCGGCTTGACGAGTCTTTTGTAAAAATCGGTCTAAATCGGCGAATGGATGAACAACAAAGGATTTTCGCCCGTAAATTCGCTCTACTTGATCGGCAATGAACTGACTGTTGGAAATGAACGTACTGACACCCCGGCTCGATCGAAGATCCCAAGACTGCAACCACGAACGAAGCACCCGAGCACCCAGGCGAGTCAGCCAGCCGGATCGTCCCGGGCCAAAATAATCATCAAACCTCTCCCACACATACCGCATGGGGGCGTGGATGTAGCTTAAGTGGAATGCCTGAGGATCCACTTTCACTCCCTTTGCAACGCAATGAGATGAACTGAGGATCAAATCATAGCCACTCAAATCCAGCGACTCGACTGCAAAGGGCATCAGAGGCAGATAGTGTCGGTATCGTGACTCGGCAGCAGGCAGGTTTTGTAACCAACTCGTGACAATTTTTCGAGATCGTAGGCCGTTTGAAAGACGCTCCGGATAGGCCAACAGGGTGAAGATCGGCGCCTCTGGAAAAAGCTCGGCGATGGCTTCGAGAACGGCCTCCCCTCCACGCATTCCCGTGAGCCAATCATGCACTATCGCTACTCGCGCGCTTGCAAGCTGCGGAGATTTCATTCCGTCAACTCAGCCTGAAATGCCGCCACTGTTCGAGAGAGTCCTTCGGCTAAACCCACTTTTGGCTCCCATCCCAATAAGGTTCGAGCCTTGGTGATATCCGGACATCGTCTTTTAGGATCGTCCTGTCTTGCGGGAAGGTGCTCCAAAGGCTGGCTAGACTTCGTGATCTTTTGAAGCTCATTCGCAAAATCTAGGACACTTCGCTCCGAAGGGTTCCCGCAGTTCACTGGTTCCTGAAGGGAGCTTTCAAAAATACGAATGATTCCATCCACCAAATCCGACACATAACAAAAGCTGCGCGTCTGCCGCCCATCTCCGTGGATCGTTAAGGGCTTTCCAGAGAGGGCCTGTCTCGCTAACTCGGGTACAATGCGTCCGTCATCTAATCGCATTCGAGGACCATAGGTGTTGAAAATACGAACGATACCTGCGTTGAGTCCTTTAGTGCGAATATTGGTCGACACGATGGCTTCTGCAAAACGTTTGACCTCATCGTAGCAGGCACGTGGACCTAAAGTGCTCACGTTACCCAGATAAGTCTCTTTTTGAGGATGCTCCAATGGATCGCCATAAACCTCTGAAGTAGAGGCCAGGAGGTAACGCGCTCTATGTTTTAGAGCGAGGTCGACCGTATGAAAGGTGCCCAGTGAATCGACCTTTAAAATCACATCCGGAATGCGATCAAAATCAATAGGACTCGCCGGACAAGCGAAGTGAAGAACCCCGTGGAGTCCATGTTTCCTAATCAGATCGAGACGGTCCTCTGGTATCGGCTGACTGACGTCCCACTCCAGAAACTGAAAACTCTCTGAATCGTACTGGTTCAGCGCCGCAGATAGATTCGACTTCCGACCGGTCACCAAACTATCCACAGCTGTGACGGCAAGCCCCTTCTGCAGGAAGGCATCACAGAGATGCGACCCAATAAACCCGGCGCCTCCGGTGATCAGTACATGATTTCTTTTGCCCATATTCCTACCTCAGTTCTAGCCCTATCATCTCTGAGCAGACGGCGCGATACTCGAGCGCCCCTGCTGACGCCAAAATAAAACCCAGGCCACCACCCAAAAAAGCTGGTGCTGGACTTTGCCTTCCCAAAAATTGACTTGGGTCAGACCGTTTAAATGAAAAACAATAAAGGCCGCCAGCCATGCGCGGCTCAAATCTCTGGCCCAAAGGTGTGGAGCTCCCC
>JAGWZD010000374.1 GCA_018968995.1 Bdellovibrionales bacterium | reverse complement strand
GGGTTAATGAGATTACTTCGATCAATGCTTACAGTGAGGTTGACGGAGGAAGCACTGTCGTTAGCTTATCCGCTCGACGAGATGAAATGCCCCATGCACATGTCACGGGGTGAGGAGGCAGTCTGCGTGGGTGTGTGCGAGACGCTCGTGCCACACGACTATGTATTCGGTACATACCGTTCGCACGCCCTTTATCTGGCCAGAACTCTCGATCCAAGAGATTTTTTTTTAGAGCTTTTCGCGAAGGAAAGCGCTTTCGCACAAGGTCGAGCAGGTTCAATGCATATAAGCAGCCCGAGCCACGGATTGATGTGTATGTCAGCGATAGTTGCGAGCACGATACCCTTGGCGGTTGGTGCCGCATATTGTCAAAAATTGACTAGGAATGGAGGTATAGCCGCGGTCTTTTTTGGTGACGGCGCAACCGATGCTGGTGTTTTTTGGGAATCAGTTAATTTTGCGGCACTCAAGCGACTTCCCGTCTTATTTGTTTATGAAGACAATGACCTTGCCGTTCACACCCGTGTCGCTGAGCGCAGAGGTTACGAGTTTATTGAATCTATAATTGAAAAATTCAATATTAATGTTTACAAAGCGCCGTCTAAGAGTGTCGAAGATATCTACGATGTAGCTTCGCGTGCCGTGAGCGAACTTAGAAAGGACGGATCGAAACCTTGCTTTCTATCGCTTCAGTGGGATCGAGCGTTGGAACATGTCGGAATTTCTAGTGATTTTAATGAGCAATATAGAACTGTGAACGGTGATTCCGAGGGGGTATTTTTCGACCCCGTGCTCAGCTATCAGCGGCTGCTTATTGAACGCGGAGATTTGTCGGAAGACGAGTTATTTTGCGTTCGAGAGTCAATCAAACGTGAAGTTGAAGCGGCGATCAAATTTGCTAGAGAGGATCAATTTGTCGCTAGAAGCAGCGTTACTGAGGGTCTTTTTCGATGAATATGCTAAGTTATTGCGAAGCTGTTAATTTAGCAATAACAGAGGAGATGGAAGCAGATCCGAAAATTTTCGTTTTCGGCATAGGCGTTCCCGATCATAAACGCATTTTCGGGTCTACAAATGGGCTCTTAGAGAGGTTCGGGAAAGATCGATGCTTCGACACACCAATCGCAGAGGATTCCATGACAGGTTTCGCCCTCGGGGCCGCCTTAGCTGGATTTAAACCAATTCATATCCACATTCGCGTAGACTTTTTACTACTTGCTCTGAACCAGATTGGTAATCTCATCTCATCATTTTGCTATGGAACTGCCGGGAAAATCAGCGTTCCGTTAGTGATAAGGGCTGTCATAGGCCGTGGATGGGGACAAGGCTACCAACACAGCAAGTCATTACATTCGACGTTTGCACACTTTCCAGGTCTTAAAGTAGTCGCGCCGACAACGGTGGCAGACGCTTATCATTTAACTCGTTCAGCCATTCAAGACCCTAACCCGGTTTTGATGCTTGAGCATCGGTGGCTGTACTGGCAGACTGGCGAACTCAATCCCTCTAACTACGATAAGAATTTAGGAGTTTCCAGAATTCTGCGTCACGGCAATGATTTAACTGTTATAGCAACTTCTTGGATGAATATTGAGGCGCTCCAAGCCGCTAGCATCTTGGAGGAACTCCACGGCGTACATATTGAAGTTGTCGATCCAAGGACGTTCTCACCCATGGATTTCAGCATCATGGCTGACTCTGTAAGGCGGACCGGACACTGTGTCGTGGCAGATAATGATTGGGTTTTCTGCGGTCTATCCGCCGAGATCGCGGCTGGTTTGTCGGAGCGCTGCTTTTCAGCGTTGAAGTCCCCGATAGAGCGGATTGGATTTCTACACGTTCCTTGTCCAACGGCTCGGCATTTGGAAGATGAATTTTATCCAAATGCGTTCTCTATCGTGAGAGCGGTCGAGAGAAAGTTATTGTTACCGCATAGAGACCTCGATATGTATAAACTGTATAGTCACGAAAACAAGTTTAAAGGTCCTTTTTGAGATATGAGCCTGTCGTTATCAAATAAACGATTAAGGATTTCCTCAGAACTGCTCCAGGAAATGATGGGTCTGCCGCTGCCGTCGAATGCAAACCTCCTCACGGAGATTGACCGCGATCTTTGTTTCAGACGGCCCGATTGTAGTGAGCGAGATGATATTTTAAAGTCCATCATCGAAAGAATTGATGCTGATGCTCAGATCGTCGGTTCACCGGAGCGTATCAACGTCTGGG
>JAGWZD010000373.1 GCA_018968995.1 Bdellovibrionales bacterium | reverse complement strand
CCATGGAGTATCAGGCTTTGAAGGTTTGGGTCATTGTTCTTGGAACGGTTCTCGGATCGTGGGGCTCGGACGCGTGGGCAGAGATTTCGGTGAAAAAAATAGTTTTCCAAGGCCGGGGGGCAAGTCGCCCTGAGATCCAGTTGGTTGTCACCGGGAGTCGCCAGCAGGGGTATGTGGCTCAGGTTTGGAATGGGGATTACTTATGGAGTTCCTGCCAGCAAAAAAGAACTCAAAAAGGGAAGCTGAGTTTTGAGTGTGGTCGTAAAAACCTCAAGCTCGATTGGCGAGGTGAGGAGTATCGAAATGAGGGTATTGCCCCGGCGTTATTGACCGAAGGCTCGGGCTCTCAGGTGCGGTTTGAAGACCTTACTGCAGCGCTTTGATGGCCATTTGAAATCAGTGCGATTTTCAGTATGAGTAAGCGGCGTGAAGGCCGGTATAGCAAAAAAAATGGGTGGGTTGATAACGGCGACTCTTGGGGTCGTTTTCCTGATACCCGTGAGTTGGAGTGGAGTATCCGATCAGAAAGGCCTCCAGAGTCCTGAACCTCAAAAGTCTTCGTCCTCTTATTCATCGCTCAAGGGGCGTGTGGTCCGTGTGGTTGATGGGGATACGGTATTGGTGCTGCTTGACGAGGTTCAGAAGCGAAAGCCCCTACGCGTTCGGCTTTTGGGGATCGATGCCCCCGAGAAGTCGCAAGCGTTTGGTGAGGTTTGTCGTAAGTCGCTTGCCGATGTGGTTGCTGGCCGAGATGTGCGTGTTCAGGTTCGAGGACAGGATCGCTATTTGAGAACCCTGGGTGTGATTCTTCTGCGCACCAGTGAGAAAAACAAACAGGAACAGGATGTGAACCTGGCTCAAATTCGATCGGGCTGTGCTTGGCATTACAAGCATTACATGGATCAACAGCCGGTCGCTGAGCGACAGCTTTATGCTGCTGCTGAAATCACAGCCCGAAAGGCGCGTTTGGGGCTTTGGAAGGATGCTCATCCTCAGGCTCCCTGGGACTTTCGCCATGGGACCCCCTCTGGAAACCATCCATGAGAGGGTGGGTCGATGCTCATGCACATTGGGCACAGGCTTTTCCTGCAAGATCGGACACCGCTGCGCTCGAAAAGCAAATGGTTAGCCTTCAGCACCAGGGAATGAGTCTGACCATCCAGGGCGGAGTGGATCCAGAAGATTGGACCAGGCAATTAGCGCTCTACCAGATGTATCCTCTTTGGATTCGTCCCGTGCTGGGGCTTCATCCATGGTGGGTGAAGGAGCACACTCACGAGCAATGCAAAGAGGCCTTAGCGCAGCTCGAGAAATTTTTTGGTGATCACTCGGAGGTGGTCGTGGCACTCGGAGAGTTAGGGGTCGACTTTTCGAAGAATGGTCGGGCGACCGAAGAACTTCAGCTTTTTGTTTTTCAGCAACAGCTCGAGCTTGCTTCAAGGTTTCAGAAACCCCTCATTCTTCATCTGGTTCATGGCCATGAAGTCGCCTTGCGGCTACTTTTGAAGCACTCAGAACGCCAGCCCCTTCGTGGTCTCGTTCATGCGTTTAGCGGTAGTTTCGAGGTGGCTCGGCAGTATGTTTCTTTGGGATTAAAGCTCTCCATTGGGCCTGGTATTTCGGAACCTGGGCGATTTCTGGCCCTAAAAAAGGCCCTCCCGCAATTGTCGCCTGCAGACTGGGTTTTAGAGAGTGATGGAGCTGGAGAACAGTTTTTTAGAGTTGTCCAAGCGGTGTCCGGATTAACGGGGCGGCCGCCAGCGGAGATTTCTGAACAGACCCGCCTGAATCTTCAGGAAGTCGGTCTTTTAGGGGCTTAGGCTCATTGCCTAATCGGGAAATTGCACCCCCCTGGCCATCGTGGTACGGCAGCGTATCAAATGGAAACCGTTTTGGATCCCCTCAACGATCCCAGCTTAGAGAACTATCGACTGCACCGGCGGTTTGATCGAATGGGTCGTTTGATTGGCGACCGTGCGATGAAAAAGCTCATGGAATCGCACGTGATGGTGATCGGCCTTGGTGGAGTGGGTTCATGGTCGGCGGAATCCTTGGCACGATCTGGTATCGGAACCCTGACTTTGGTGGACTTTGACGAAGTTTGCATCACGAACTCGAACCGTCAGCTTCATGCGCTAACGGGTTTAGTGGGTGCTAAAAAGGCCGAGGTTCTTGCTGAGCGCTGCAAGAAGATCAATCCACAGTCTCAGGTCAGGGCGATGGTTCAATTTTATAAC
>JAGWZD010000372.1 GCA_018968995.1 Bdellovibrionales bacterium | reverse complement strand
TCACTCGCCAGTGAGCAAGTCAAAGAAGATTGTTCGACTGGCGTTAGTAGGAGTTGTTGTTCTTGGAGTAGTTTTTGGAATGGAGTTTTTAGATCCGAAGCAGCCACAGAAGAAGCAGAGACAAATTTCGAGTGCTGAGGCCGAGCCTAGCGATTTAGCCTCGTTGCTTCCTAAAATTGAAAAGCCTGCTACCAGCAAAAGTGCCGAAATGTTTTTCAAACAAGGTTTTCGTGAATATCGTGAAGGAAATTATCTTCGTGCTAGAAATCAGTTCGAGCTCGTACTGCAGCTTACACCTGATCATGATCTTGCTCGTCGATACCGAGATAACGCTCGAATCGCCATCGAGGAGGAGGTCCGAGAGCATCTTGAATATGGCAAGAAAACGTTGGATTCGGGCAAGCTCAGGCAGTCTCGAGCTCACTATGAAGCGATTCTAAGACTGCTTCATACTGATCAAACGAATCCCGCTTATATTGAGGCCAAAGATCAGCTGGAAAAGGTCCGCACAGAAATGGGGGCTCAATAATGGGTCTACCGGTCGTTACTATTCAGAGAAACGGACAGGTCTTAAAAAGTCTCACTCTAGAGTCCGGCGAGGCTCTTTTGGGTCGAGGTGAAGGGTGTGTGATTCGGCTGGATGATCGAGCAGTGTCTCGGCAACACGCCGTAATTAAGTCTGGGCCGTCAGGTTTAATTATCGAAAAAAAGAGTCATTTAGCTCCCCTTCGGGTGAATGGAGCCGAGTGCGAGTCAGCGGTATTGAAAGAGGGCGATGAGGTCTTAATTGGTCCTTATTTGCTTCGGATCGATCTTCCTCCAGATACAAATAAAGGCAGCTCCGATGGTGACGGGTCTTATGATGGGCTTTCGTCAGTAGCCTCATCTGCGAGCGGTCCATCAGGAGCCACGGCTATTAAAGCGGTGGATGCCATGGAGCCCGGTGATTCTGAAGTGCAAGGCGCTAGCGACCCGTTGTCATCGAGTGGAATGAGGGCGCAGCCCTTAGGCCAAGAGCCAAGGGCTTTGGCTCGAGTTGAGTTCGGAGAGGCTCAAGGAGAGCATTCTCATCATTCCTCATTGAATCACGATTCCATCGAAGCTCAACGTGAAGAGTTGAGTTCGTTTATTGATGAAGATGCAAAGACTCGGATTCTTCCTGACGGATCCATCGTAAAGCTCAAGCTGAAATTTACCCCAGGGGCCGCCAATGTTGAGCTTCAAGAGTTCGATCAAGAGGAAGTAAGCATCGGTAGAGGTCGAGGCTGTGATATTATTTTGAATGACAAAAAGGCCTCTCGTAAACACCTGATTATTCGAAGGCAGGGAGCGGGCGTAGACACTGTTTTTACTATTCGAGATCTGGAGTCTGCCAACGGTGTTTTTGTTAATGGTGCTCGTATTTCGGAACACGTACTTTCAGGTGATGATGTGGTGCGAGTCGGTGACACCGAGTTTTTAGTCCAGGCGGTTTTGCCAAACTTTGAGAAACAGTCTGAAGACTTTTTAAAGGTTGATAACAATCTTCCTATTCACGAGCGAAGCAAAGTTCTTCAAGGAATGGCGCGGGTTGGGGATGTTCCTTTTCAGGACGGTCATCATGATGGCATGAGAGCCCCAGATCCTTCTATTCATGGCGCCAAAGAGCCGAATGGTTCTCTGTCGAATATTGGCGGGATCGCTGGGATTTCTGGAAATGCTTCGGCCTCAGGTGGACTGCTCGATCGGTATAAAGCGCTTCCTCCACGAATTAAAGTTTACGGTTTAGTGGCGATCGTTCTCGCGATCTTGCTCTTCTTTCCTGACGAGCAGCCAAAGTCCAAAAAAGGAAAAGGTACAGCTCAGAGTCAGACTGCCGGAAAGAATAAAGCAGCGAATCAGTCGAAATCGGGACAAGGCGGAGGTCTCGTATCCTTTGATCAGTTGACGCCAGAGCTTCAAAAATTTGTAGAGTCACAGCATAACCTTGCGATGGAATACTTTCGAAATCAGGATTTCGACAAGGCGCTTTATGAAGTGAGAAAGATTTTTCAGTATGTCTCAGACTACCGCGATGCGCGAGATATCGAGCGATACTGCCTAGAAAGTAAGCAGCGCCTGCAGGCCCAAGAGGAAGAGAGGCGCAGAAAAGAGCTCGAGCAGGAAACCAAGGCTCGCGTTGCGAAGATCATCATTGAAGTCGAAGGCCATATGGCTCGAAAAGAGTATGTTCAAGCAAGAGAGCTTTTTGCTGAAATCGCAGCTCTTGA
>JAGWZD010000371.1 GCA_018968995.1 Bdellovibrionales bacterium | reverse complement strand
GCTTGCACAAGACCGTGCGGTAGGCGTATTTCACGAATCGTGTGTGGAATGGGAAGAAGGAGGGCGATTCGAGTGCGGTGCGCGGCGACTGGGCGATTATAAATGGAGAAATATCCCACGCTACAAGTGGCTGATAAAAAACCGGGCAGCGACTCCGTCAGTCGTCGTAAGCAACCGAATAACTGACAGATTCGACCCGACACTGAGGTTCTGCGAAGACCATGAATTGTGGTTGCGTATTGCGTTCCACCACGGTCCGTTCGTTCAACTCGTGGGGCCACCGTTAACGCGGCTCGGACGCCCAACAATGGCTCCAGGCGGTCAGAGTTGCCGGATACATCGCATGCGCGCAGGAGAAATGCACATGTACGCGAAGTTTTGTGGTAGTCGCCCCCTTTATCTACTGCTCTTGCTTCCACTATGGTGGTGGTCGTTGATGAAGTATATATATTTTCTGCTGAGGCGAAACTGGGCGGTACTTAGGAAAAAGTAGCAGTCAGATCAGGCCACTGGTTTCCCAAAGTCTTAGACGTGCGGCAACAGGAAGGAAAGAAGCAGCTTCAATAAGTTAAACCCATCATCAAGGAATAAATATAGTGACCTCGGTTAAGGGGGGCGCTTCGTTGAGTGCGGTCGTTGTGTCTTATCATCTCTTGGAGGACGGCACAGGACGCCCCTATTTTGTGGCGCGGGCTCTTGGAAAGATGGAGGTAATTCGCCGTGTTAGCTTTATAGCCAGCAACTTCGATCACATCAGCAAGCGAACCATTCCGACGGACGAGGCGGTGCGCGTACCCGTTCGACCTTATGCCACAAATATTTCGATTGGAAGAGTTCTCTCCTATTTCGATTTCGCCCGACAGGTAAATCATGTGCTCCAAGTGGCGGCGGCAGATCTGGTTTACATATGCGTGCCCGATTATATCTCTGCATTGGCGATACTAAAAAATAAACGTGATCGACGGTTCGTGGTGATCGTAGATATCGTAGATCTCTGGCCGGAAGCTTTCCCACTGCCAAAGCCAATCAACGAATTTTTCAAGGACGTTTCCGGGTTCATCTTCAAGCCGCTTCGCCGATGGCTATTTCAAAAAGCGGATCTGGTGCTTTTTCAGTCCCGCTATTTCTTGAAACAGTTTGGGAAAGACAGCAGTCAGTACGGATTTCTTCCGATGTGTTTATCGGGAAAGGCAGCACTCGGAATGGATGGACTCCGAATATCCATCAGGGAGGAAATTAGGATATTGTTTCTAGGCTCACTCAACAGTATCACGGATACGGAATCCCTAATCGCTATGCTCGGTCTTATGACAAAGAAGCGCAAAGTGTGCTTGAGCGTGCTCGGCGGAGGGCATGGACTAAGCAAACTCGAGAAACGTCTGGCGAGCACAACCGTTCGTTTGATTGTTCGGGGCATCACTTTTGATCAGCGCGTGCGGGAAGAGGAGCTGACGCAGGCGCATTTCGGGTTCAATGGCTACAAAGAAACGACCGAGGTTTCCGTGTCCTATAAGGCGCTCGACTATCTGCAGCATGGATTGCCAATGATTAACTGCACGAAGGGCGATCTCGCGAAGATAACTAATGACAGCCATTGCGGTCTGAACTACGAACCGGGAAAAATCAAAGAAACAGTTGAAAGAATACTTTCCCTCTCCGACTACGATCATCGAAAAATGTGCGAGAATGCCCGGAGGGCGTTCGAAAGGAATTATTCGTATGAGCATTTCCGCGCGACGCTTGCTGGTTATGTAGAAGGCCTGTTGACATCAGGCCGAAGCAGGGAAGCATAGCGAGGACAGAGGTTCGATCTGCGATGACTCTGGGCAACCTGCATGGTTTGATCTATCAGTACAGAAAGCAATTCCAGTCGCGTCTTTAGCAATCGGAGTGAACTGTATCCAATCACCAAGTGTGAAACGCCTTGTTATCATTGCAATAGGAGATTTTGGAAGCGAGCCGCTTGCTTGGACTGACTCATGCCGGTTTCCTCGTTTGGCTTCCCGAATCTATGGGCTGAAAGATCCCGTGCCGACCTGATGATAGCGCGCGGGGACGTGGGTGAGCTGGCCAAAGCCATGCAAAGATTTGGTAAGGATAGGAAGCTCGATTTGCATATGGGTTGGCCAACGCAGGATTAAGGGCCGTTTTGACCCGAAAAAAATCACCAAAGTGCTGCTACAATTCTATCGGAAGATCGCTTATCTTCATTAAAGTACAAGCCGTGAACTCATCTTCGCAAAAAAGATTCTCTA
>JAGWZD010000370.1 GCA_018968995.1 Bdellovibrionales bacterium | reverse complement strand
CTACAGGAGAGCGCCGAGCAGCCAGGGCGTTCGCGTGCCCAGTCGGGGCGTCGCTGGAAGTAGGCCTGAGTGAAGGAGTTTTCTTCGTAAGGGGTCTTTAGGGCTAACATCAAGGCATCCAACGGGGCTCGGTTATTTGTTTCAAGCGCATCGAGAGACTCTTGAACCAGGTAATTTCTGAGAACAAAAAACGGGTTCACGGAATCCATCAGTTTCCGTCTAGACGCTGGAGCCTGGACATTAGAAAGCCAGAAGAGTTGGAAATCCTTAAGCCAGCTTGTCCAGCGCGTACTCACGTTCTCGGGAATAGTGTTGAGATAAAAGCATTCACGGATTTCTTGAAATAATTTCTCAGGCGAAAGCGGCTTTTCCGTGTCCAACGCTTTCGACAAAAGCCGATAGAAAAGCGTCATGTCGGTTTCGATCAAAATCAAAAGCTCATCCAGCTGGTTCATAAGGCCCTGAAGCTCGAGGGGTAAGGGGTCTTCAGGACGGAAATGAAATCCGAGCTTTCTGGCTCTCATCACCAGATAGTGACCGGCGAAATGGGCACGATAATCCGAGAGAGCGGCCTCTAGCTTAGAAATGGCCTCTTTTGTGTCAGAAAAAACGGGAATCAACGCTCCTGCGAAACGAGACAAGTTCCACTGGGCAATCGAAGGTTGGTGGCCGAATCGGTATCGCCTTCGCTCAAAATCCGTGGTGTTGGGCGTCCATTCTGGATCATAGCCGTCGAGCCAGCCATAAGGGCCATAATCGATCGTGAGCCCGAGTAAGGACAGATTATCGGTGTTCATCACTCCATGCACAAAGCCCACTCGCTGCCACTCGACCATCAGTTGAGATGTTCGCTGACAGATCTCTTGAAACCACTGAAGAACAAGCTCGGCAGGAAGTGGTTGAGTAGCGTCGTATTTATACGCCTTTGCTAGCTCTGGAAAAAGCTCAACAATGCTGGTCGAAACCAGCTGATTCAAAAGAGGGATTTCATCGTTGGCTGCAAGAATTTCAAAATGCCCCAGCCTCAGAAAAGAAGGAGCCACTCGCGTGGTGATGGCCCCCGGTTCCTCTTGCGGATTTCCGTCATAAAACATGTCGCGAACCACGGGGTCTCCTGTGGTCACGCAGCAAAGTGCTCGTGTGGTGGGAATGCCGAGGTGATGCATGGCCTCGCTACAGAGAAATTCACGTAATGATGACCTCAAAACGGCTCGGCCATCTGCTGTGCGGGAGTACGGAGTGGGTCCGGCCCCTTTGAGTTGTACATCCCAAAACTCTCCGCGGGAGTTCTGGACCTCTCCGAGATGAATGGCTCTTCCGTCACCCAGTTGGCCCGCCCAAACTCCAAACTGATGCCCGCCGTACCGCGTGCTGTAGGGCCTAGAACCTGGGAGGATTTCGTTTCCAGAAAATACCCGAGCCGCAACCTGTTGATCCTCACGAGTAAGCGTGGGTGGGAGATCTAGAAGGGCTGCCGTTTCGGGAGACCAGATCAGTAGTTCGGGGTGAGAAACGGGTGTCGGAGATGTTTCAGCGTAGAAAATCCCCGGTGTCTGCCGAGAGGGCGTGGGGGAAAGAATCTCACCCGGAAGGTTTCGAATGAGTCGGTGCTGAAAAACAAGCTTAGAAATCATGACAGATTAGCGTTGCCAGCGACGCTGGACTCCTAGAGCTACAGTTCGACTCAGACTGGTGTTGATGGCTGGGCCCATCAGAGTTTGGTCAGTGTAGTTCAGATTCACAGAAAACTGAGAATTTGCCAAAAGCGAAAGATCAAACCCCGTATTCCATACCCACTGCGATCGAGCCTCTTGAAGAACTCCCTCAGATTCCGTTCGACGCCCTTGATTCCAAACAGGCTGAAGGCGAAATCCCAGGCGCATGGGGTAAGCCCTCAGGTTGTATCCTAGAGCAACTAAAGCACTTCCGCCAAATCCTGGGTCAGCCGACAGGGTGCCAAAGTGTCGAGCAAAGCTGCGATGAATTTCAGGAGTTAGCGAAAAATCCCAGGGCTCATGATTTTTAAGCAAAAGTGCGCCGACACTGAAGCGTGCAAAGCCGCTTCCTGTGGCATCGCTGAGGGTTGCCTCGGAGGAATCATAGATGGACTTCGCTACAGGAAGAGTGAGTTGTCCAAAGAGGTATCCTCGGGGCTTCCATTCGGAATAAGTCCACTCGGGCCAAGCCTCATAAGCGATTCCAAGAGTCGGATCCCCAAGCTGAGTGCTTTTCGTACTCAGTGTTGTTGTGCTGAGAGACTT
>JAGWZD010000369.1 GCA_018968995.1 Bdellovibrionales bacterium | reverse complement strand
GCTCACCACTGCGGCCTCCGTGTGACTGAGAATGGCCTGCCGGATACTTGAAGCGAATGATGTCGGTCCACGAGGTTTAAAAAGCTCGCTCAACTGATTCCAAGAGTCTGCCGCCTCTAAACCTTGCTCCACCGGATCAGTGTGAAATTTGGTATTTTTCACTGGGAACACAGGACCACTGTGAGCCGAGATTGCTGAGAGCAAGTAAAGTAGACCCATGATACCCAGGACACCCCCAGGACTGATCCGAAAAAGCATGCGCCTCTTTATCAAAGACTGAGCAAAATAGTCAAGAAGTCCGCGCGCCAGAAACCATTTATGATTTCAAACCCTTAACGGCCGGACGCCTGGCTCTCTTCGGCCTCTGCTACTGCAAAAAGCCAGGTGCCCCCCACCACTGCAGGCGGAAAAACAAAGGCTGATAAAAATGGAATCGAAAAGGCCACCACTAGCGAAACACCAAAGCCCAAACAAAGGCCAAAATGCTGCCTGAAAAATCTCAATGAACTAAAAATGCCCTGCTCACGTCGAGTCTGAGGATAAGAGACAAACTGAAACGAAAGACTCAGCGCCAGGACTACTGGACCAAGAACACCCAGCACAGGAACATGCACCAGAATCAATCCCACCACTGAAACCAACACTGCAAACAAGGTTTTCCAAAAATCAATCTTCATCCGCCGCCACTGAGCACGTGAAAAAAAAGAACCGTTGACCCCGGAAGAGGCCCGAAGCGGAGGATCCGTGTAACGTTCGGCAAGTTCCGAAAGAAAGTCTGCTAATGGAATCATCAAAATAGCGACTATCCAGGTCATCAGCAGGGCCGCAACAACCCACGACAATAACCCTAAGATAGCCTGCAAGACCGTGGCAACAATTCCAGTCAAGCTCATTCCGAGAAGGGTCAAAACCCAAGACAATGCCGACACCGAAAAGGCTGATGCCCACTGGATGCAATACCAAGAGAGAGCACCAGCGATGATCCAGGGTATTAGGCAAACCAAAAACAAACGTGGCGTTCTCACGATCAGGTAAGTCGACCGAAAAAGAAGACTTAGCCCATGCACAAAATTAACAGGAAAACGGGTCCATTGAGACATAAGACTAGATTAGAAATAAAAGCACCACCGCACAACTACCGATCAATCTGTATTGCTCTCGAATTCCGAGGAATCGACGGTGTCGACTGCCTGACGCGCTACCGCGAATGAGTACCCTCTGCGCACCAATGCGGCCAAGGCCCGATCACGCTCTTTACGGTCCTTGGATGACGAAAGCCCGCGATATCGACGAAGTGCCCAACGACGAGCGGTTTGAACTTCACTTTGCTCCTCCGATAAGTCGAAGTCTGACGCTCTCCAGTGCTCCTCAACCCGCTCTAGGGTCCACCCCTCAATACCCCTGCTACGAAGCTTTAGCCATGCCGAGCGTGGACCCCTCGACTGAAGCCGCTGATCCCGGATGATAGCACCCGCCATTCGCTCTTCATCGAGATATTTCAGCGCCACCAGCTTCTGCAAAACCGCATCAATCTGTGAAGGAATTTCAGTCGTAGAATCTTCCACTGCAATTTTCGATAATAAATAATCTCGGATCTCGGCTAAAGACCGATCACGACGAGCAAGACGCTTTAAAGCCAGCTCAAAAAGTCGCTCAAAGTTCATAAAACCATCACCAAGTCCTCGAGGCATTGAGTTTCCTGAAGTAGTGCGATGATTTCGTCAGCGTTCTGCGCCCTCAGAATCCACGTCACGGATACATGATTCTGAGAGGCACTCTGCCGAATTCCCTCTCGCCTCAGAGCTGGCAGCTTCCGTTCAAGCCTCTCAATAGACCCTGTGAAAAGAGTGGTATTTCGACCGATCACCTTATGCAGGTAATCCATTGGAAATTGCTCTTGGGCCTCCAACATGGCGCGAATCTTTGCGAAATCCTGCATTAAAGCCTCAATCTCCCGTCTCATCCGAGTGGCTAACTCGGTTTTTTCTCTGGTGCAAGTGGCCCAACTGTGAAAGAAACCTGCTATGAAGATGTCTCCTCGCGTTGTCTCTTTTCATTACACTCTCAAAAATAAAGAAGGCGAAGTCTTGGATAGCTCCTCGGGCGGTGAAGCCCTCAGCTATCTCGAGGGTTCAGGTCAGATTATCCCTGGACTCGAAGAACAGCTCGCTCTTCTATCCACTGGGGATAAAAGAACCGTCCATGTAGAGGCCGCTCGTGCGTATGGCAATCGAGACGCCGAATTGGTCATGGATGTCCCCCGAAGTAAACTTCCCAAAAC
>JAGWZD010000368.1 GCA_018968995.1 Bdellovibrionales bacterium | reverse complement strand
TAATAGCAAAAACCTTTTCAATAAAAAGACCACCGGAGTCGCTACTGCGAACACGAATAGAATAAGGCCCCTGTCGACACTGACTGTAGACCTGAGAACCAACTAAGAGATGATTTCCAGTAATGATGAAGCTCGAGTTATCCGAATCGCCTACGCCCGCTACTAAAGTGTAGGTAAACCGATCGACGGTGTCCGGGTCTGCAGTGGACAATCGGCCAACCGAAGTGGAAACGGGGGCAGTCAGGTTCACTGCGGCTGAATCGAGTGAGATATCTGTAGGGTTGTCGTTCACGTCTGTAATATGAACCGTTACTGTTTCGTCGAAAGAGAGGCCTTGAGAATCAACGGTTCGGACGCGAGCGTCGTAGGTTTTTTTGTCTCGAAGTCGGCGCTCTTTTTGAGTTTTAACTTTGAGCCTGAAATTTCTAGTGCGCTGTTATCCGGAAAGCTTTCGCTATCGACCAGACGATAGGTGAAGCGATCGTCATCATCCGGGTCGATGGTTTCAAGTGTTCCGGCAATCGTACCCGTGGCGCTATTTTCAGGAACAGAGGACCCATCGAGTTGGATCGATGTGGGACTCTCGTTCACATCAATCGTAAAACGCAGAGGATTCGAAGAACCAGGAATAGTCGCCTGAAACTGACTTTTTACCGTAGAGTTTGATGCTGCACGAACTCGGAAGGTAATCACGCCCGACTGATCAGGCGCTGAAGTCGTGGAGAACTCACACGACGTGGCCTCAGTGCCGTTACAGTCGATTACGGCATCGTCGTCTTTTTCTCTTCCCGAGAGTGGTGAGGTCTTCGTGAATCGAATGGGAATGCCATTCAGTTCTGAGCCCTCGTTCGGTGCAGTGATGCGAGCCTGAATCTCCGTCCATGTTCTTGCGTTGATAATTTTTTTGGTTTCCTGCGATGAAGCCGGAATGATGTCAATTCCAAGGCTGCCGTTTCTCAGCGCTTCATCCCCCAGGTTTTTAAAACATCCCGAAGTACTGAGGGTGACCCAGACGAAAAACAGGGATAAGCCCCGGGGCTTGCCCAGGCTCAGGCTGAGTTGAGAGAAAACGTGCCGCAAGAGAGGTCCCACCCTTCTCTTATCGTAACCTGACTGGAATGCTCAAGAAATAGCAAAAACCAAGAAAGTTTCATAGGTTAGCCCTGACACAGGGATTGTTTTCAGACAGACGCTACGGTCGATGAGAAGGAAGAGCGCCCGGGGTGAGATCCCAGATCGCGGGATCCCAAAGTGTGGTTTGGCTGCTGTTGGGGTTTACGTAGCTGTCGGTGACCTGGCCAGTGTAGCCCGTGTAACTGACTACATCGGAGAGGTTATTGTTGGAGAAACTCGAGTTCACGCTCGAATACCAGGCCATCACTCCAGCAAGCCCACCGCAAAAACCAGTTGTGGTCGGCCATGGGGCTGGCGGTTTCACGCAAGAAACAGAGCCAGTGGCATAGGAATCCCAGATCATCGCCATCGGTTCACCTGAGCCGACCAGGCCTGCAGAACGATGGGCAGAGGTAATCGCAGCAGAAGAGGAAGATTCTGAGACGATCGCAAAGTTCATGACGCCCACCAGGCCGCCCACCGCCTGTGGTCCGTAGGTTGTATTCCCACTCGATGGAATACCACGAATATTTCCGGTGCTTCGGCAGCGAAGGATCACGCTTCCATTTTTACTGATACCTGCGAGGGCCCCTACTAGTTCCGCTCCAGTGATATCGGCATCTTGAAGAAAAAGATCTTTAACAAGAGCACCGTTGATTTCGCGAAATAGGCCCAGACCGCTCACGGTGGGTCGGTTGAGCTGCAAATTCGAGAGGGCATAGCCTGCTCCATCGAAAAAACCAGTAAAGGAGCCGGGGGGGTCGTAATTCACTCCAGCAAGGTTGATATTGGCTGTTAGACGAAACGCTGCGGAGGGGTTGCATTTTAAATTTTGGAGCTGATCGGCATTGGAAATTAAAAAAGGAGACGCTCGAGTGCCCTGACCCCCGTCAAAAGGAGTCGAGGTCACACAAAGGGAGGAAGTCACCGAAGTCTCAGGAATTTCGGAATGGGTCAGAGTCGGAAAGGCGTTGCTCGGTTTACTCCAAATTTGCGAATTCCAGCTGCTAAAAGCGGAGCCCGGAGAGGATCCAGAAACTCCGCTACCCATTCCGTTACCCGCGGTACTTTCGATATCCGAGTTCCAGTAAGAATCCTGAAGTGTTGGGGGGGTAATCGCAAGAATGGTGGCCCCTTCGTTTGTGGGCGAACCTGTGTAGGTATATTTCGA
>JAGWZD010000367.1 GCA_018968995.1 Bdellovibrionales bacterium | reverse complement strand
AAGAAAGGCTTCAACTCTTCTTCAAAACCCTCCGAGACGAGCAACGACAGAGCGAAGCACTCAAGCTTGCGGCGTGAGTCCAGTTCATTCAGCTTCGGTACGATTCATTTTTGAGGCAATACGGGGGCACTTAAAAACGAGCGAGTCCCACTACATTCACTGCAGGCGCACGTAATCGACAATCGGCGAGTCGCGCGCGGATCAGCACTTTAGCCAACCTTTGCCGAAGAGGTGACGGAAGCGGAGATAGCTGTAACCAATGCGCTACGGAGTGCCGATTTGAAAAAGACGAGACTTGTACTGATTCAAAGCCCGCTCGCCTTAAAAGATCAGCAAGAGTTTTTTTTGAAAAAAGCTGAAAATGTTCCACATCTAAAAGAGGCGACCGCGACCTAAAGAGGCGCTGCACCCAACCCGACACATCATGCGACACAATCAGCAAATATCCCCCGGGTCGGAGGGTTCCACGCGCGGCCCGTAACACCTCAAGAGGTTCATGCAAATGTTCAATAAGTTGAAAGCAGGTCAAATAACCTGCGCTCGATGAATGCCTGCCGACCCATTCCTGAAACGAGGCGGAGCGGGGGTCTAAAAAAATCGGTTCAATGATGCTGCGAATTTGCGGAGGTGCCCTTTCCATTGCCGCGAGGCTTGCCTCAATTCCAGAAAGTGACTGAGCCCCCCGACGCTGAAGCTCAGCTAAAAATGACCCATCGCCAGCCCCGAGGTCCAAAACATCTGTTGGAGTTTGCCCCTCATTGAGCGCCATTAAGAAATCCGCATAATCTTGAGCCGCATCACAATGCCCGCTGCTCATGGAGAAGGGGGCGGTTTCGACCTGCTTTTTTACTAAATCGACCCTAGGAACCCACGGGGCATAGATCAAGTCACAGACGGCGCAGCGGTGATACTCCCAGTGAAACGACTCTCGCGCTTTTCGACTGGAAAAAGATAAGCTCTCCCAACCCTCTGCAGGTAATCTCCCAGATCGCCATAGAGAGTTTGAACCTGAGTACACGCGCGCCCCACATAGCGGACAGTCTCGCTGGGATAGAGACTGCTCAACGCTCATGACTTCACCTGTGCTCGAACAAACCACCCCATCGCCTCGTCCGAAAATCCCCACCCCAGCCGCATCGAGAGATGCCCGAGGAGTGACACCACTGGAGCGCTCACTAGAAACAGGATCGCCGCGGGTAAAAAGGTAAGGGGGCTCGAGAGTCGTCGCCCCCAAAAGAAAATCCATTTCGAAGCTAGCAAGGACCAATCTCCTCCTCGGGCCCTAAGTTCT
This sequence comes from Bdellovibrionales bacterium, assembly GCA_018968995.1. Taxonomy (GTDB): domain Bacteria; phylum Bdellovibrionota; class UBA1018; order UBA1018; family UBA1018; genus CAIOHW01. The sequence goes on along the minus strand of JAGWZD010000367.1, from coordinate 1,001 downwards.
AAAATCTGCCAGCCGGACTCGCTCAAGAGCTTCTCTAAACCCGCTGGAGTCCAGCGCTGGTAGTCCTCTGGACAACCATGGACCCGTGCCTGAAATGGCACGCTGATCCACAACTCGCCCCCCGCACGGAGATAGCTCTTTGATTCCACCAGAAAAGTGACCGGGTCAGCCACGTGTTCTAAGACCTCGAGACACAAAATCAAGTCAGCCTGGTATCCCTGAGGAAGCTCAGAAAGCGATCGAAAATCAGCGGGAGTGTGCGGATCTACTGTCAAATACTGACGCCCGTGAAAATATCGACGCCAGGGCGCTAATCCCGCGCCGATGTCTAAAACCCTTCGCGCTGAGGACGGCACTGAAATCTGGCGATGGAACTCTTTGCAGATCGAAGCATAAGAGAGATCTAAAAAATACCGCAACACGTGCCAGCGAATGATCCAAAGAGAGTCTCGTCGAATCACAGGAAAAAACCTCATGGGTGGCACCTCTCGCGACACTCAGGGTTCCACCAACGGATTTTCAAAATCTTTGCAAGAGGCCCTCTTCCGTCCTCTGACAAAATCTGGCGCTCATCGAGAACCTCGGCATAATACCGAATATGCTTCTCTATTCTTTCCATCGAACCGTCGTTCGGACCTGATCGAAACGACCGGAACTCAGCAGTTTTATAATCAAAGACAATGAATTGTTCGCGACTCTTCGACCAGCTGCGAAGAATGGTTTCTAAGGTATCAGAATCAATCGGAGGCAAAACACGAAAATTTTTCAGCCGCTGCTGAAGCTCGTTAGCTAAAACAAAACTATCCTGAGACACCCACACAGCCTCTTCGGGTAGACGCCGCGCTAGTTCGGGGATTCTTCCGGAAAAAATGGATTCTAAAAGGCTACGATTCCCCAACCGCAGCACCATAGCGTGAGATTGAAAAGACATCGCCAGAAGAACTAAAATCCAAATGCCGGTTCTCCAGTGCAGATCGAATCGCTCCATAAAAACAACAGCC
>JAGWZD010000366.1 GCA_018968995.1 Bdellovibrionales bacterium | reverse complement strand
TCTTTGCTTGATCCGGATCGCTTTGAGGGAAGATTTCGCGAAGAAGAGCATACACGGAACTACGAAGGCATGTTCCGACGAGCCATTAAGGAGGACCTGCTTACCTTTGAGGAAAAGCGCCTCTTTCCTGAGCGCATTGCCTCCACACTCAACTACCAACTGAGCGAGCTAGAGAATCGGCTCTACGAAGATGTTACTCGGTACGTAAAAGACCAGTTTAACGCAGCCGATCGATTGTCCGGGAACCGCAAGGTCACCGTGGGTTTTGCACTTACGTCGCTACAGCGTCGGCTAGCGTCTTCGCCTGAAGCCATTTACAGGTCCCTTACCCGTAGAAAAGAAAAGCTCGAGGCCAGGCTCCAAGCCGAAAAGCTTAATTTGAGAGGTGGGGGTCTTACGGAGGATCGGACTGTCCCAAATCTTGGGGAAGAGGATGTGGAGGAGTATTTTGAGAACCCAGCGGCAGAAGATGAAGAGCAGGAAAGTGAGATCGTTGACCGAGCCACGGCTGCACAGACGATTGCTGAACTCGAAAGTGAAATCCAAACACTGAAGGGACTTGAAGAAACCGCCAAAACCCTTTGGGCCAGCCATACGGACAGAAAGTGGGAAGAGCTTTCCTCCATCCTTAACGACAACCCAGAAATGCGTGGAGAAGATGGCAACAGACGAAAGCTGGTCATCTTTACAGAGCATAAAGACACGCTGAATTATCTCGTCCGTAAAATTGGAGCCTTTACAGGGAAACCCGAGTCCATCGTTTCTATCCATGGCGGTCTCCGTCGGGAGGAGCGGCTCAATGCTCAAAATCTATTTAAGAACGATCCGGAAGTTCATTTCCTTGTAGCGACGGATGCAGCCGGGGAGGGAATCAATCTTCAATGCGCTCATCTAATGGTGAATTACGACCTTCCCTGGAATCCTAACCGAATTGAGCAGAGGTTCGGTAGAATTCATCGAATCGGGCAGCAAATGGTCTGCCACCTTTGGAATCTAGTGGCCCCTCAGACCCGGGAGGGAGAGGTATTCGCTTTTCTGCTGCGCAAGCTGGAAGAAGCGAGACAAGCGCTTGGCGGACGAGTCTTTGATGTTCTGGGGCAACTTCGGTTTAATGACCGTCCGCTGCGTGAAGTGTTGTTGGAGTCAGTGCGATACGGTGACACGCCGGAAGTTAGAGCACGCTTTCACGAACGAGTCGAAGGATCCGTCGATCTGAAGCACTTCCAGGAACTTCTCGACAACCAAGCACTAGCAGTCGATGCCATGGATTCGCGCAGGATTCGGAAAATTAAGACTGAAATGGAACTAGCAGAGGCGAGACGGATGCAGCCACATTTTATTGAATCCTTTTTCCGGGCTGCCTTGAAAGAGCTTGGGGGCGAGATTTATCCCAGGGAGGAGGGGCGTTACGAGATTACGCGAGTTCCAGCGGTGATGCGCAGCCAGGATCTTGAGCTGAACAGTCGCATGGGAGTCCTTATGCGATACCAGCGGATTACCTTTGAAAAAGACAAGGAGATCATCCTTGGACTGCCTCAGGCTGAATTTGTATGCCCTGGCAACCCAGTCCTAACGGCAGCGATTGAAGTATTACTACAACGCTTTGGGTCGATTCTTAGACAGGGGGCTATCCTGGTTGACGATGCCTCAGAATCTTTAGAGCCCCGAGCTCTGATCCTGATGGAGCATGAGATTAGGGATGGGCGGCGAGACGCAAATGGCCAAAACCTTCTGGTCTCTAAAAAACTCCAATTTGTTGAAGTTAATCAGGCCGGAAAAACTTCGACCGCCGGTTATGCGCCCTATCTCGACTATCGGCCTCTTGAGGATTCCGAAGTTAGTAAAGCCAAGGCCGTGGCTGAGGCGCTTCAAATGCGACGGGATTTGGAAAGCAAAGCAAAAACTCATGCGGCTCAATCCCTCGCCAAGGAGCACTACGAAGAAATAAAGAAAATCCGGGAGGATCTATGCACGCGCACTGAAAGTGAAGTCCGCCGCAGATTAACCACAGAAATCAACCGATACGATTTAAGGGCCCAAGAGCTTCGTCATCGTGAGCAGACGGGGGGAAAACCCGGCCGGCATAACTCGGCGCAAATGCAAGGTCGGGCGGATGAGCTGAGGGCGCGCTTGGATAAGAGGCTAAGTGAAATTTCCCTTATGCGGCAGGTGTCCCCGGGGGCTCCCCATATCGTGGGAGCGGCTTTGGTTCTACCGAAAAAACTCTTAGATCAAACCGCTGGCCATGTACCCACTGCCGAAGACAACGACCCTGATGCATTGGCAAGGAAAGAGGTCGA
>JAGWZD010000365.1 GCA_018968995.1 Bdellovibrionales bacterium | reverse complement strand
TAGGCCGACTTTTTGGATTCGTTCGCTGGACCCCGTGCCCGAAGCCAAACCCGGTCCAATAGAGGGATCTTGGGAATTAGAATCCTGGAGACCTGTTCAGGAGTCGGCTGAATATCGAGCGGGTCGTCTGATGGTACAGGACATTTCAAGCCAACTCCTGGTGCGCGAATTCAGCCAGTTTGCGAAACAGTCCTGGGGCTCGTTAGCAGATAAAACGGTGCTTGATCTCTGTGCCGCTCCAGGTGGGAAAACAACAGGACTAGCATGGGAGGGTTGGCATGTTCTTGCTACTGATCGGCAGGCAGAAACTAGAACCTCACAATAACGATTTCAGCTGCTGAAAGAAACAGCAGCGCGCGTGAACCATCAGATTCGTTCTGATAAAGGCGCCGAAATTGAAGTCCTTGATCGATCGCGGGTAGTAGAACTCAAGGGTCTCGACGCCGTCTGGGTAGATGCTCCTTGCAGCGGTAGTGGGGTTCTTCGTCGGCACCCCGAGATTCGCTGGATTAAGGAGGAGAAAATGCTGATTTCTCTTCAGAAGGAGCAGGCCGAGCTCCTGAGAGAGGCTGCAATGAAGGTTCGACCTGGTGGCTTGCTGATGTTTTCGGTCTGCTCTGTTCTCAAAAAAGATGAGTTAGATCAGGCCATAAAAACGGCAGATCTAAGAGAATTTCAGAGAGTTCAAGATTGGTGTCTGGCTCCTCATCTTCCTCCATTCGGAGATGGATTTAGTGCCGTGCTTTTTCGGCGCAACTAAAATGGGAGTTCCCCCAAATAGGGCTTCTTTCGATAGTAGCGAATTCGATACCCCAGCGGGATGACTTGATTGCTTTCAATAAGTGCTGATTGAGAATGATCAAGCAACTGAGATAAGCGCGAGTCCGAATTGGGGCTGATTTGAGACCACTGTTTCCAAAATGCAACTGACTGAGGTCCTTCTACTTGAGCTAGAAAGCTGTCGAGTGCCAAAGAATAAGCCTTATGAAGTTCTAAAAACAGGTCTACATCCGAATCGTTTCGACTCTCGATCAGAGAAATCTTGCTTGAGATCAAAAATTTTTTCGAGAGATCGAGAGTGATCTTCTTCGCAGTGGAGCGGAGTTGCTCAAATTCATCGGGCTCAAGGTCGAGGCTAGTCGGAATGCCGATTCGAAGTGTTTTAATCTGCCTCGGAATCGTTAGAGTGCGATCGTCGATAGCCTTTAATTTCGGTTCAGCAGCAAAGTCTTGTGCTCGCCAAAGCTCAGGAGGTATCCAGAACTCAGTAGGTTGAATTTGTTCAATACCGTTACGATTAATGGCTTTCGAAAGAGATCGTAGGCATTGAGAGGAGCAAGTCCGAGTAAAGCCTAAACTTGCTCTGAGTGTAATGAGACTGGATTCAGACAGAGATTGAACGCCCGGCGAGTGGATAGGCTTTATCGGGCCGAAAGCGACGTCGATATGGTTTCGGTCAAAAAGGCTTGAGATGGATCCAGTGCTGGCAGCATACCAGAGTTCTATTTCTTTGAAGCTCTGGCGAATTCCGGTTTCTAGCGAGTATGGATTAGGTGAAAATTTCGCCTTGAGATTTGAGTGCGATACCGTCACTTGCCAGGGACCTAAAAAGGCCATGTGTTCCACATTAATTCCGTAATCTGCAAATTTAGTAGCTAGATCGCCGCGAGCGGGAAGCGTTCTGGGATCTGTTAGTTTATAAGAGTAGAGTGGATCGGGTGTTTTCAGACGGATCTTGATGATCGATGAGGATTCCACTGAAACCCCTGTTAAGGTATTTGCTGTGGCGGTGTGAAATTCCTCAAATCCATCGATCAAACGAACCGCATCGGGAGGATGTATTGCAGTGGGTTCCGCTGCGCGAAGAAGACCAGTTGCAACGTGTTCGGCGGTAAGAAGCTGACCGTCGCTCCATCGAATTCCAGAGCGAATTCGGAAGGTCCAAGATTGACCATCCATAGAAGCAGTCTCTGATTCGACTAGATCAGATTGAAGTTTTCCATTCTTACTTACTCTGTAAAGCCCACGATGAATGGCGCGAAGCAATTCTGGTGGAATTCTCTCGCCCACGTGATTCCAATCCCAGGAAGAGAATGAAAACGGAGTCTGAATCCTCAGGCGTCCACCTGAGGGAAGTCTCTCGGGCATTGGAAGGGGAGCTTTTTTTATTTTTTTTGATAGGGCCTTTTTGGGTGTGCGCGGGGATGAGGCCGGAGCAGCGATACTTTTGTTTACGAGTATCGAAAAACCAAAAAGAGTAGAAATACAAAGACTATAAACGGTGAGGCGTTTAGGGGCTAAGC
>JAGWZD010000364.1 GCA_018968995.1 Bdellovibrionales bacterium | reverse complement strand
GGGGTTGGCTTCTGACTGATGCCCGAGCGCAAGATCTTTCGGAAGGTATTCACCGATCTCAAGCCTATCTGAATCTTCTTTACCCACAGACTTCGGCAAGCGGGCGGGTACCAGATCTTCGGAAATTCTGGACCTTGCCGGCCGACAATGAGCTAGACCCGCCTATTCCTGGAGACGTGGATGAGTTTCCAGCGGAGGCCGCGTGGCCACAGTTTGAAATGTTAGATCCTCCTGATGAGTCTTATTGGGTGCTTGCTCCGGGATCCATGGCTGAGTCGCGTCGTTGGGGTGAGGATCGGTTTGTACAGTTTGCGCGGCATGTCTCGCGAGAAACAGGATGGACAGGAATTATTGTAGGCGGACCTAAAGAGGCCCCGATCGCAGAGAGATTGAAGCAGGATCGATCACTGCGTTTAAAGGATTGGACGGCAGTGGGTCCGATTCCAGGTTTGTCGCGAGTATTCAGGCGGGCAAAGTTCGTTCTCGCGAACGATTCAGGCATGGCCCATTTTGCGGCGATGATGGGCGCGCCTACTTACGTCGCTTGGGGCGCGGGCGATCCTCGAAAGACACGCCCAGTTGGACCCACGATGGTGCAGATTGAAGTAAATGCTGTTGATTGCTGGCCATGCGAGAAAAACACCTGCTCAATCAGCGGCGCTGAAACATTAGCTTGTATTCGAGGAGTTGACCCTGATTTGTTGTGGAGGCAAGTTTCAGCAGGAGTGTTAAAGAAAGACACTCATCGGAGTGGTGATGTCGAACTCTGATTCCACGCGCGGTTTTATAGATGCTCTTAGTGGGAATATGAATTTATTAAAAATTTGTATGTCCCGATTTTGGGGCGGGGTAGAGCAGACTGCTTTTAACGATTTGTATGATCTTGCATCGAGTGGACTTGACGTAAAACTGCTCTGTTTGCAGGGCTCGCCGCTACATGAAGAAATATTAAAGGGTGGAAATGATTTAGAGAAAGTTCATGTCATTCCATTAGAGTCGCGACCTAGAGAGGTCTTAGATCTTCAATTTAGAGGATTGCTCCACGAGCAGATTATCAATGGAGTAAACATCGTCCACTCACACCATACCTCGCTTTTGGGGTCGATATCGCCTTGGCTTTGGAGGCATCCTCGGGTTGTTTTGTTGGCATCTCGCTACTTGATGGCCGCTGAGGACAAGCATGACCCCATTCATCGTCTGATCTATGGACGAGTGGATTCCGTTTTAGTGACAAGCGAGTCGCTTCGACAAAACGTCATCGACACCCACCCGGTGAAGGAAAGACGGGTAAGGGTCGTCAATCCAGGGTTAGATTTTGCCGGGTTTGATCCCGCGCTGGTGAACGCTCAGACTCGAAGGCAAACGTGGGGTGCAGACGAAAAAACGGTGGTGATTGGTACCGTGGGTCGCATTCATCCTGAAAAAGGTCAGGAATTATTAGTAAAGGCGGCTGCCGGTCTTTTAAAAGATAGGTTTGGAAGCAGGGGAGAGATGCCTCAGCTCAAGTTTATTATCGTAGGAGAGGACGCGCATCACAGCGGTACTCCGTTTCGATCAGAGCTCCAGGAGCTTGTTCGTCAGTTTAGGATCCAAGAACATGTCATTTTCGAGGACTATGGAGATCATGTTGCGGAGATGATGCAAGGCTTTGATATTTTCGTGATGCCTGCTCGCCGTGAGAGCCTCGGCTTGGTAGTGCTCGAAGCGATGGCTATGGAGTGCCCTTTAGTGCTTTCGGATACCGGAAGCTTCCGCGAAGTGGTGGGGAATCAGGATTACGGTCTAACTTTCAGGTCTGACGACGCCTTCAATCTGCAGCGACAGTTGAGGACCTTGGTGGCCGACAGTGAACTCCGGGCCAAGATGGGCCGTCAGGCAAGGCTGCACGTCGTGAAGAACTATCACCGATCTTTACGCCTTCAGCGCACGCTCGAGATTTACGATCGTTGCCTGAAGGTGCGGCAGGCCTTCTAAAACAGATGCAGCTACCCTGAATTGTTGAGCTTTTTGGCTCCTTTTGGATGGTTGACAGGTCTGCTCGCAATAGCCTATACCCTCAAAACCTTAGGGTTTTTACTCTAGGGGTGATTTCCAGCTTCAGGCTGCTTTGCGGCCTGCCGGAAACACCCTTCATGAAAGGCCAATCAAAAACAAAATGGTCAGTAAGCAAGCAGCCGGCACAGAGGCTACCGGCAAGAATCTCAAGCCTCGTATGAATCAAAAATGGATGGATGAGTTCTCGGATTTCGCAGGCGAAGAGTCTGTCAGCAAGAAATCGTCTGGGGACGAAGATTTCGCTGAGTTGTT
>JAGWZD010000363.1 GCA_018968995.1 Bdellovibrionales bacterium | reverse complement strand
TCTGAGAAGGGTGTTCTTCCAGAAGGAATGAAATCCCTGTATGACGCACCTGCAGGATCTGTTCTGATCTACGACGGCGGGACTTATGGCCACGCCGAAATTCGAAGTAATGACGGTTTTGTGAGCGATTATTTCACAAAAAGGGCTCGAACTGGAGAGTCAGGCAAACCGAAAGGTAGCTCTCGTAGAATCATTGGTATTTGGATTAAGCCTTATTGCGGAGCAGGTCATGAAATTTAATAAGCGAATGGGTCTTTATTTTTTTTGTTCTTCTTTAATGGTTTTTCAGGTCTCTGCTGCGACCGGTGATTTGGTCTCGCTGAAAGAAAAACTAGTAGTAGCACGCAAAAAGCTGGATGCGGTCCCGAGAGTAGAGTCGCCGAAAGAGCCGAAAACGCTCCCAGAGCAGGAGTTTTATTCTCTTTTTGATCAAACCCCAGAAGCTCTGGAGCGAGAGTGCAAGGCTCTTTTGAGTCAACGAAAAGACGATAAGACTTACCGTCAGCGCGTGAGTGACTTTGTGCAGGTTGCTGCATTGGTGGCTCATCTAATGCCTGAGCTGGAGACAACGGAGATCGCGCTCCGTTTCTCGAGATCGAAAGTACCGCTTCATCAGTCGGCTTATAAAACGGCAGTTGGTCAGTTAGACACGGCTTTGAAGAAATCGTTTTTGGAGCAGATTGAACTGGAGAAACGCTTGGAGCGCGAGGGGAATGGCTAGTCTTTAATTGCAAGAAGCTGGGGGCTTTGGCGCTGTCCATTCCGACGAAACAAGAGTCGGAGTATTGTTCTTGTATCGCGGGTGCTTCTTAATGCGCTCGAGTCGCTCGGCAGTGTCTGGGTGAGTAGATAGAATGGTGAAATTTACAGCGGAGTTCTCTTTCTCTTTGAGGGCTAGCTCGAAGAATTCTTCAGATTTCTCAAGGTGTCCATAGGTGGCTAAAAGCATCTCGATGGCAATCGCATCGGCCTCACGTTCCTGATCTCGGCTAAAGCTTAGCGAGGAGAGTAGGCTGGTGGTCTCGCTCAGTTGTCCAGCGATCGTGTCATCCTGAAGGCCCAGAAGCGTTGTCAAGAGCGCCCATGCTACTTCGCTTCCAAGCGACTTCAGCGCGTGCTGCTTATGAATATGGCCCAATTCGTGTGCGAGCACTAGGCTGAGACCGATTTCCGTTTGGATTTGGTTGAGAAGCCCTGAGGTGACGATCAGGCGAAGGCCAGGGGCCGCAAAGGCGTTCGCATCTTTCGAGCAGGTAGAAAAAATCCAATCGGGGCGAGTCGCTGGATAGTGAGCCAAGAGCTTATCCACAAGCGATTGGATCTTGGCTTTATCGGGCCAAATGGAGGGTTGTTGAGCGGCCTCAGCGCGGGCTCTATACTCAAAAAGTGCTCTTTCCTGATCGTGTGAAATGAAGTTCACCCCCGCTCGGGTGATCAGCGCTAGAAGCAAATATAGGCCCAAAATAAGGAGCGAAATTCGGGAAAGCAGCTTGAAAAAAGACCGGAGCGGTCTCTGATGGGTGACGTTCACCGATTCATTGGGTAATTTTGCGAAAAAATCGGGCGCTTTCATCGGAATGCAGTGCCCCGGGCTACCACCTGGACTGTATTGAGGCTGCTTTTATGTCCCTCATCGAATAGTTCAACAGTTTCTAGGTGAAAGTCGATGACGCCCAGATACCCCTTCTCTATGGTGCTTTGTTTTAAGCGATTCGTGGCTTCGCGGCGGGCTCGATCGAGCAAGCTCTCGTAAGAAGTGAGGCGTCCTCCCAAAATATTCTTCCAGCGAGCAAGCACGCGTTTAAAGAAATCATCAGAGATACAGACCGAGGCGCTCACCACCGTGCAAGATACCGCACTGGCAGGAAGAGAGCGCATGGAGAGAACAGGAACATGGAGGTATTTTTGTTCTGCTTGACGGATTTTCGAGTAGTGCCTTGCTTCCGCAGCTTTGCCGTAGAAGTGGGCGATGAATAGGCCAGATATCGATGCCACTAGACCTAGCATTTATCCCACTTTGACCGCAGTGCCATAGACATAGATCTCTGCGGCCCCTTGGGCAATCGAACTAGTGGCAAAGCGAATCCCCACCACGGCGTTTGCTCCCATCGATCGGGCCTGGGTAATCATGCGTTGCGTGGCTTCTTCGCGCGCTTCTTCCAAAAGATCAGTATAGGCGGTGAGTTCTCCGCCGACGGCATTCTTTATTGTGGAAAGAAAATCGCGAACGAAATCTTTTGAACGGACGGTGCTGCCACTGGCAAGTCCGTAGTGCTCTAAAATTTGAACACTCGGAATCTGATCGGT
>JAGWZD010000025.1 GCA_018968995.1 Bdellovibrionales bacterium | reverse complement strand
ATTGGTCTTCGAAGCGACTTCGCGGACCATCTGAGCGCCCATGTTTTCGAACTTATCAGACAGTTCGATTTCTTTTGCGACAGTCACACCGTCTTTCGTGACGTTTGGAGCGCCAAAAGACTTTTCAATCACCACGTTACGGCCCTTCGGACCGAGGGTCACCTTCACAGCATCAGCTAGAGTGTTGACCCCGTTCAGAATCGCCGCACGTGCACTTTCAGAGAAACGCAGTTCTTTTGCAGACATCGTTTAGTCCCTTCCTTTCACTAAAATCAGTTCAGAACGCCGAGGATATCTTCCTCGCGCATCATTAAGAATTCTTCGCCGTCGATCTTAATCTCGGTGCCGGCATACTTGCCAAAAAGCACGCGATCACCCTTCTTCACGTCCAGCGGACGAATCTTGCCATCTTCGGCAATTCGGCCCTGGCCGACAGCAATGATTTCACCCTGGATGGGCTTTTCCTTTGCGGTATCGGGGATGATGATCCCCCCCTTGGAGCGTTCTTCTTCGTTGAAACGCTTTACTAGAACACGGTCATGTAGTGGACGAACTTGCATGGTCAATAACCTCCTCCGTTAAAGTCTGTCCGTATATTGGTCACGCCCCCCGAATTGTCAACTTGGGCAACCTCGATTTTTAGGTTAAATAACCGCAAAAAAAGCCCATTTCGCTTTTAGGAGCATCTTCCATGGTTTTTCTGCACCTGATTCGCCTTAACGCAAAGATCCATACACACCTGGGCCTCTGCCTGATTGTTCTTTGCAGCAGCCTCACTGGCTGCTCTACCGCAGCGCGTCAAGGAACCGCGGCACTTCCCAACGACAAATTAGGGTTTCCCGGAGAAAAGCATTTCAAAAACATCCGCCAACTCACCCATGGGGGCACCAACGCCGAAGCCTACTGGTCTTTTGATGGCCGGTGGCTCACCTTTCAGGCCAAAGGAGGGGGAGTGCCTGGGCTACCCCAGTCCAAGCCCGACTGCGATCAGATCTACCGGATGCGATCGGATGGAACCGACGCTCAGCTAGTCTCGACGGGAGAGGGCCGCACCACCTGCTCCTTTTACCTCCCTGGAAATGAGCGAATTCTCTACAGCAGTACGCACCAAGCAGACCCCGCGTGTCCCACCGAACCAGACCGAACCAAGGGCTACGTTTGGCCAGCCTACAATACCTATCAATTCTATTCGGTGAACCCCGACGCGCCGAACTCACTCCAAGCCTTCGAACCCACTGCCCCTAGGGCCTATAATGCTGAGGCCGTGACCTGCAAAGATGGAAGCGTGGTTTTTACCAGCGATCGCGACGGAGACCTGGAGCTGTATCTCGGTAAGCTCGACTCGTTTGGAACCCTCACCCAAGTGAAGCGCTTCACGAATACTCCCGGCTACGATGGGGGAGCTTTTTTCTCACAGGATTGCACAAAGCTGGTGTGGCGCGCTTCTCGACCAAAATCTGAGAAAGAACTAGCCGATTATCAGGAACTCTTAAAACAACATCTCGTTCGCCCCACGAAACTTGAAATCTGGATGGCTAATGTTGATGGAACGAATGCTCGACAAGTGACTCGACTGAACGCTGCTAGCTTTGCACCCTATTTCACTCCAAAAGCCGATCGCATTTTGTTTTCGAGCAACTTCGAAGATCCGAAGGGTCGAAGTTTTGCCATCTACTCCATCCGAACCAACGGCACAGGCTTAGAGCGAATCACCCATTCAGGGGTTTTTGATGGATTTCCAATGTTCTCTCCGGATGGAAAAAAACTAGCCTTTTCGTCCAATCGAAATGGGTCAGCTCCGCGAGAAACTAATGTTTTTGTTGCCGACTGGGTTGAAAACTCAGACGAGCCTACAAGCGAGTTGTCTTTTGAATCTTCACTCCCGGCTGAGCGCTACCTTTCAGTGGTGAAGTCCCTGAGCGCGGCTGAATTCGCCGGTCGAGGAATCGGCACCAGGGAGATGACCCAAGCCGAGGAACTCACGGCAAATCTTTTCGAGCGAGCTGGAATGAAGCCGTTTTTTTCGACTTTCAAAGCTTCCACCCAGCCAGCCCCCGGAGAAGGCTATAAGCACGCCATCCGTATTCGCCCTCTGGACGAATCCCCACAGACTAAGCCCGGAATCGTGCCAATCGCGAAAGAAGCTGAAGTTTCGTTGATTTCTGGTCGAAATATTTTAGGAACTCTTGGCCAAGGGTGCGCCAAAAAAGTGCCTGCTGTTGTGATCGGAGCACACTTGGATCACTTGGGTCTCAAACATTCAGGATCGCTTGAGCCCACCAAGAAGGGAATTCACCACGGCGCAGATGACAACGCCTCTGGGGTCGCTGCAGTGATTGAGGCGGCTCGAATGCTCTCTCAGCAAATCGACAGCAATCGAAAACTCTCTCGAAATGCCTGTTTTATTTTTGCTGCTTTTACCGCTGAGGAGTCAGGAGCTGCCGGATCAGCGCGTGTAGCCGAGCTTTTCGAAGGCATGCGAATCCCCATGAAAGCCATGCTCAACATGGACATGGTCGGAAGACTTCGCGACAATAAGCTGATTATTTTCGGCACAGAATCAGCTTCGGAATGGAAAACTTGGGTGTCCGAGGAATGCCAAAGCCTCGGCCTACAATGCCCCGGAGGTGGTGACGGGTATGGGCCCAGCGATCAAATGTCTTTCTACTCCAAAGGCGTGCCAGTGCTTCACCTGTTCACTGGACCCCACGAAAACTACCATCGGGTATCGGACACCTGGGAGAAAATCAACGCCACCGGCGGAGTGCAAGTAGCCGAGGCCGTGTCACGTCTGGCCATTCGAGCCGCGAGTTACCCCAGAAAACTAAAGTACCAGAAAGCCTCAAGCCAATCGTTCATGGCCGCAGACTCGAGCTCTCGTCAAGGAATGGGGTCGGCTTTTTTGGGTACTATCCCGGACTATGCCCAGCTCACCTCTCCAAGTGGTCCGGGTGGCGATACCTCAAAAAATGGTGTGCTCCTTTCGGGTGCGCGAACCGGTAGCCCTGCCGAAAAAGCAGGAGTAAAAGCCGGGGACATCCTTTTTGAAATTGCCTTGGCCACTGGGGAGAAAAAAATCACCCCGAGTCTAAGAGAGTTCATGGGTGTTCTGCGCATTTTAAAAGCGGGCGATCAGGTTCGTCTGGGCATTCGCCGCGGCAAAGAAACCCTGGAACTCCCCGCCATCGTGGGATCCCGGGCGTCGGAATAACCCGTTGCGTTTTTACGAGAGATCGCATAGCCATCAAGAACTCCAGTAATGCTGGCAGCCGTGGGGGTTGGTAGCTCAGTCGGTAGAGCAATGCCCTGAAAAGGCATGTGTCGGCGGTTCGATTCCGTCCCAACCCACCACCTTTATCTGTAACTCCTCCCCCTTTAATCAGAACCTTTGTGATAAGCCCGACGTCATATGCACGTCATTGAAGTGGACCGCGTCAGCCGGTCCTTCCGCTCTGTAAAAAAGAAAGCCGGACTCAAGGGAACCCTCGAGCTCCTCGTGAAGCCCGAGTACCAAGAAAGCCAGGCCCTTCAAGAAGTGTCCTTTTCTATCGAGGCCGGGGCCTTTGTGGGCCTTATCGGAGCCAACGGGGCCGGAAAAACGACTCTCTTAAAAATTCTTTCCGGACTCATTCCGGCTAGCAGTGGGAAGGCTCGAGTACTAGGCGTCGACCCCTTTGAGCGCACTTTAGATTTTCGACGAAGCATCTCGTTAGTCATGGGCCAGAAGGCCCAGCTTTGGTGGGATCTTCCGGCCGTCGATGCCTTTGATTTGATTCAAGCCATCTATGAAATCCCAAAAGCCAAATACCAGGAAAGGCTGCACACTCTGGCGGAGTTACTCGACGTGACTCGGCTTTTTCAGACCCAAATTCGTCGTCTCTCGCTAGGAGAGCGGATGAAAATGGAACTGATCGGCGCTCTTTTACATTGGCCGAAAGTGATCTTCCTCGATGAACCCACCATCGGCTTGGATGTTCTAGCAGCACATAAGCTTCGGGAATTTCTTCGCGAGTTCAACCACCGCGAGAAGGCCACCATCATTCTCACCAGCCACAACATGGACGACATCGAGAGGCTCTGCTCGCGAGTGATGATCTTGCGCTCAGGAAAAATGATCTACGACGGGAAACCTGAAGGTCTCACTAAAAAAGGCGAGCGTCAGCTCTCGGTTCGACTTCTAGAGAAACCAACGGCCGAGGAACTCTCTCGTCAAACAGGCGTGGCCAGTTCGCAAATCGTTTTGGCTAACGGCGAGACTGAAGAAGAGATCCCAGAGGGCTCAGTTCGATTCACTTTAGGAAACGAGCAAATCGTCGGCACTCTTCAGAAACTGATGCAGTCCTACCAAGTCATCGACATGAGCATTCATGAGCCTGACCTCGAATATGTGATTCAGCGAATGTATGAATCAGGCGAGTCCAATGAGGCAAAGGGTTCGACATGAGCTGGCGCCTGGCTGCACTGAAAAATGGCTTCCAAGAGGACGCGGCCTACAGAGTCGAGTTTTTCCTGTCGATCTTTAGTTCGGCCCTGGTACCTGCAGCGATTCAGATCATTCTTTGGTACGCCCTTTTTCAACTAGGCGGTCAGACCGAAGTTGCTGGCTGGAGCTACGCCCAGCTCATTCAATACACCTTAGTCAGCACCCTTTTCACTCAAGTGCGCGGCGGGGATCACGACTTTGATCTTCAAGAGATGATTCGCACGGGGAGCCTCAGTAATTACTTACTTAAGCCCATCAGCGCAGTGGAGTTTGTCTACTTACGCGGCGTGGGTGGCCGTTTGTTTGTAGCTTTGGTTTGTCTTTGCATCGGAACACTCGCGTTTGCAGCTTTCGGATTTTCGATTCCTCGTCTTTGGGGAGCGATGCTCCTCGCGATCGCCGGGAACGTCATTCACTACCAAATTGGAGCAGTGCTCGCCACGGCGGCCTTTCTTTGGGAGGAAGCCTACAGCTTGCTCATGGTTAAGAACATGCTGGTTCAGCTGCTCTCGGGCGAGCTCATTCCGCTGAACCTTTTTCCAGTAGCGAGTCAGTGGATCTGGAAATCCACTCCCTTCTATTTATATGTCTACGGCCCCACCCAGTACGCCCTCGGAAACTGGACGCATTCGGAATACCTGCACGGGCTGGGAATGGCCCTGGCTTGGATGATGGGATTATCGGTTCTCATTCGCCTGTCTTGGGGCTGGGGAATCCGCAAGTACTCAAGCCTCGGTGGTTAAAGGAGAGATGGACGTGACTTCGCTTTCTCAGAGAATCCGCCTTGGGCTATCGATCCTCAGGGTCCAACTCAAAAACAATTGGGTGCGAGAGGCTGTGTATCGCACCAACTTTCTCACCTCTGTAGCGGTGGACATGATCTGGATCACCGTGGAGTTCACTCTGTTTGGAGTGATCTACGCAAACGCCCCCACACTGGCTGGCTGGACTCGCGACCAAGTGTACTTTTTTCTGGGAGTGTTCTTCGCCTCAGACGCGCTTTTCACGATCTTCTTTCAGAGGAATTTTTGGAACTTTTCCGATCTCGTCAATCGGGGCGAGCTCGACATCTTACTCACTAAACCGATCTCGCCTGTGTTCCTTTCCCTCACCCGGTGGATCAACCTCACTGCGGGTTTCAACTTCTTACTGGGCCTGGGGATCATCATTCGTTACGCCGAAAGCGCCGGGTTCCCAGGAGGCTGGCACTGGCTGAATCTGGGGTTCTGGCTTCTCTTTGGACTCACTGCCGCCGTGCTACTTCGATTCGCCTTTAGCGTGTGGATCTTTTGGACAGAGCGCGGATTTATTTTTTCGCGTCTCTATTATCAGTTTTTTTCCTTCGCGACTAAGCCCGACACGCTCTACCCACGAGCCATTCGCTACCTCATCATGACGGCTCTTCCCTTTGCTTTTATTGGAAGCATCCCGGCTCGTGCTGTGATTCACGGACTCACCACTCCAGAAGTGGTGGTCCTGGCGGTAGTCTTGATTTCTTTCTTCTTCCTGAATCGCTCTCTATGGAAAGCGGGACTTCGTCGCTATCAAAGCGCGAGCAGTTGATTTCCAATTCATCTTCGGTCGCCGCGGCGACCGAAGATCACGAGACTCAGAACACCCAAATCGGTCGCCGCGGCGACCGATTTGTAGTTAGCACTTGCGCCATGAACTCGTCGCACTACAATCAGGTGCGTCAGAGGTTTTTCTTACCGACTCTCAAGGAGGGGAGTTCTCATGGCTTCATTTCGTGAAATGTGCTTCACACCCGCCGAATTTGCGCAGTTGGCAAAGCTCGACAAATCCATCATCGGAGACTTAGAGCAGCAGGGTCTTCTCAAAACGATCAAGAAAAAGATCGGAAACGTGGATCGAAAGATGATCACTCTTGAGGACATGCAGGATTATTTCCGCACTGTTCGGGACACAGCCCCAGCTTCCATGGGTGACGGGGCAGAGGCCGCGGGTGCCCCGATTCCAGTCGAGGCGCTCTCATCGGTCGCCGCGGCGACCGACGTTTTGTTCAAACGCCCCAAGACCAAGATTCAAATGTTCTACAACGTGAAGGGCGGAACCGGTAAATCGACTCTTACCGCTCAGTACGTCATGCGCGCTTCGATGATGGGACTCAAAGTTCTGGCCATTGACCTCGATGGTCAGGGCCACCTCACTGTGAACCTCGATATCCTCGATGCTCATGAACGCCCCACAATTTACGACGTTCTGATCAATGATCTACCCATCGATCAAAGCGTCATAAATGTGGCGCCCGGGCTGGATTTGATTCCAGCGAATCTGGGGCTCTGTAATATTGAGATTCCGCTCAATAACAAGCCGCGTCGTGAGTACCGTCTCTCGGAGGCGATTGCGAAAATCGCCGATCAGTACGACCTGATCGTCGCAGACACCAACCCAGCTGCCTCGATTCTGAACGGATCGATGCTTGTGGCTTCGGGCCTAGTGAATGTGGTTTGCGCAACCAACCCTCTTTCGTTTCATGGAATGTCGCTGGTCATGACGACGATCGAGGAGCTGGAACGGGAATTCCGTCACAAGCTTCAGGTTCGAATCGTGCCGAACATGTACGACAACCGTGAAGTGATCAGCCAGGAAGTTTTGGGTGAGCTTCGGACTCAGTTTCCAGAGTCCTGCACTCGAACAGTCATCAACAGATCTGCTGACCTGAATGAAGCAACCAAACGCCGCACCACTGTTTGGGACGTGAGCTCTAAAGGTACAGCCGCTCAGGACATCAACAGCCTCGCTGAAGAACTGATTTTTACTTAAACCCTTTCTCAAATAGGAGTCACTTTCATGGATAAGAACAGTGAACTGAACGCAACGGAAAGCCAACAAACCACAAAGCCTGCTGAAGACAGCAAGATTAAGACTCGCCAGGGAAGCGGCTACTTAAAGCAGCTCTATTCGACTGCACGTAACACCGCTGGCACGACTCACTCTCATCTGAAAAATCTCACCACCTTTCTGGTGAACTTCGTTCCGGTGGAGAAGGTTGATGCTTCTGAACTTCAAGTGCGCGTGCACTTTGATGACTCAGAAGTTCAAGCACTCGCGCACTCAATCAAAGAACATGGAGTTCTCCAGCCGATTTTGGTTGTTCAAGACGGAGATCGCTACAAGGTCATCGCTGGCGAACGCCGCCTTCGCGCCTCGAAACTCGCAGGAATGGAGCGGATCCCAGCTCGCGTGCTTTCGACAAACGACAAGGCTACCCACGAGATTGCTCTTCGTGAAAACCTTGACCGCGTAGATCTTCATCCTCTTGAAGAAGGAGAAGGGTACCTGTCCTTACTTGAGGCGCAGCTCTACACAAGCCATGACACGATTGCGAAAGCATTCGGTAAGCCGAAGTCTAGAATCACTGAATGCATTGGTTTCACCAGACTTCCAGAGGACACCAAAGCAGAGCTTCTCAAGCGGGGACTTAAAAATCGCTCATTGCTTCGTCAGTTGCTGAATATCGACCAAGAAAAGCATCTCGCACTGATTGAAGAAGCTTCAGCCAGAGAAGAGGTTCTCGTCGATCCACAGGACGGGACCACCACGAAAAGTAGCGCTGCTAATAAACTCAAAAAAGAGCCCCAGCCTTTTCAGTTCGAATTTGAGGGCGATAAGCTCTCGGTTCCGAGCTTTAAATGGAAATCCACTGAAGGAAACCAAAAGCTCGAGGGATACCTCCATACCCTCAGGCAGCTGGTTGAAAAGCTCGAAGATCGACTCACTCAACCCTAAAGCTGAGGGTCGGAAATCTTGCTCACTTGATCTGTGAGCTTTTGAAGGGCTGCCTGAATTCCAGGCGGCCCTTTTTATTTTTGCCTCACCACTGGTATGGTTGAAGTCATGAAAGAATCCTTTCTTCCGGCCAATAAAATTCACGAACTACTCCAACCTGAACCGGCCCTTGCCCTTATTGGGCTCGCACTGTCTTCTTGGATTTTATATAAGTTTCTGCTCCGCGAGGTCTCCTCCGAGAGACATAAAAATCTAGGCAGACATTTCGCTCATCTTCTGGGTCAGATCCTCATTTTTGTCGGCTTTTTTAGCGCCTATAGCGCATTAGATTTTTTGCCCTCCACTCGGATTATCCAGTTCATACAGCCCTACATTGGTCTAGGAGCCCTGATTCTTGGAGCCACTATTTTTATCAAGACCCTCCGAGTGCTGATTCTCGAATACTTATTCCTGGGGCACATGAAAGTCGGAGTCCCGCTTTTGCTGGTCAATCTGTTCACGCTACTCGCGTCGCTCATCGTTGGCGCTTGGATGCTCACCGAGATTTTCGGGCTGAAGATCGGACCGCTTTTGGCAACCTCTGCAATCTTCTCGGTTGTTCTGGGTCTAGCCCTTCAAGACACTCTGGGAAATCTATTTGCTGGGGTCTCTCTACAAATCGATAAACCTTACGAGATCGGACATTGGATTGAGATTCAAAACGGGAATCAGCGTTGGGTCGGGCAAGTCTACGAGATTTCGTGGCGATCTACGGTTCTGATCGGCCTTTCTGATGAGCTCATGACGATCCCTAATCGCATGATGTCTCAAGCGCAGATCTCCAATTTCAGCATCAGAACTGAACCCTTTGCGCGCTCACAAGTCTTTAAGGTGGGTTATGGGGCAGATTTGAACCGGGCCAGGGATACACTCTTAGAGTGCTGCCGAAACATCCCTGAAATCCAATCTAACCCAGCCCCTGTGGTTTACATTACCGAAGCTCAGGATGGCGGGGTCACCTTGAAAGTGGCCTATTTTCTTCAAGACTATGGAAGCCAGTTTCGGCTTCAGGATCGGGTGCTTAGCGCCGGCCTCAAGGCTTTAGAGGAGGCAGGAGTGCCGGCATCCTACCAAAGGCATCAAGTCCATACCGTGCAAAACTCCCTCTAGATCGCATCGAATTCTGCACGAATTCCAGACACCCCCTCGCGGGCAGCGCGAAATAAGGGGGCCTGAGGTGGCACGACTCTCGCTTTGCGCCCCACCCGTATGGGCGCAACACCACTGCTTCAAATCCGTCACGCAAAAAGAACTCTCTCGGGTGTTCCAGTCACCTGGGATTATTTTACGGCTCCAGAGGGGCCCCAGGCAGGCATTGTTCGAGATATCTCTTCCCAGGGGCTGATGCTCTGCAGTTCGGTTGAAATCGAAGAGCGACGCTGGCTGCGACTCGTCTTGACTCATCCGATTCACAACATTGCGAGAGTCATTCGGGGAAGGCTGATTCGACAAGAGCCCGCTCTCGACAGCTGGCCTGACGAGCAGATTACCTTGTATCGACACGAGATCGAGCTCATTGACGCCCTTCCTCAAGACTGGGTCGAGGCACTCGAGAACCCCGCCCTTTCCGTGTGCCGATGTGGATCGCTATTAGAAAAAAGAAAACCCGCAGACCCCATCAGCCTGTCTGATGAAATCTGCGGGCTCTGTCACTTGAGATCTGCGTTAACTATTTAGCGTCTTTAATTTTTGCTTTTTCAAGAAGCCAACCCAAGGTTCGCTCCTCTCGGATACGGTACTCGAGGTCTTCCTTCCGGGAAGGATTGCTCATATAGAATTCCTTCACCTTCTGCTCTTCAGCTTTCATGCTGATCGCCATCTTAGAAATCTCAGCTTCAAGATCTTCGGCAGTGACTTCAAACTTTTCAGCCTTAGCGACTGCCTCCACTAACAGGCTTGCCTTCACCTGGCTTTCGGCTTTCTTTGAAATATTTTGCATTTCGGACATCAAGATTTCCTGAACCGTCTTGTCATCGGCACCCTGACGCTTGAGATTCTGCGCTACGTCCTGAGCCAGAGCGCGCGCCTGCGCCTGAATCAGCGACTGTGGAACATCAAAGGCATTCTTATCAATGAGCGCCTGAAGAAGATCGCTTCGAAGCTTACGGTCCGACTCTGATTTCTTCTCCTGAGCGAGGTGGTCTTCCACTTTCTGATTCAAATCAGCGAGGCTTTCATAGCCCATTTGCTTCGCAAACTCGTCATTCAGCTCTGGAAGTTGCTTCTCCTTAATTTCATTGATGGTGACGGTGAAGCTCGCTGGCTGTCCAGCAAGCTCCTTCTCATAGAAGTCTTTTGGGAAATCGATTTTAAAGGTCTTGGTCTCACCCTTCTTCATTCCCACGAGGTTATCTTCAAACCCGGGAATCAGGGTATCTGAACCAATCTCGAGCAATCGCGAGCCGCTCATTCCAGCCTTGGGCTCGACTTTGTCTCCCACAACCAAACCGCCTTCGAACTTCATCTCAACCGAGTCACCCTTGCGGGCTTTGTGGCTTTCATTGGTAATCGGAACCAGCTGAGCCTGAGAGTTCTGAAAGTTATCGATAATCTTTTGAATGTCGGACTTTTCAACCTTCGTGGATTCGCGAGTCAGCGAAATCCCGGTGTAGCCTTTCACTTCAATGTCCGGCATTACCTCCACTGTCGCAACGTAAGTGAGATCCTTACCCTCTTCGATCGAATGATCGTGCTCACCAGCACCGGTTTTGTGATCAGGAGTTTCAATCTGGGGACGACCTACAGCACGGAGCTTCTCGCCGCGAACCGCTTCCTGAAACGACTCATCAATGAGGTCGTGAAAAACCTGGTGGCGGACATCTTCGCCGTAGAATTGCTTCACCACAGGCAGAGGCACATGACCTGGACGGAAGCCTTTGAGCTTGGCTGTCTTTTGAACTTCCCGTAGCCCCTTTTCGAGGTGTGAGGACACGACCTTAGCAGGAACGCGTACTTTCAATTGGCGAAGGATATTGGATTTTTTCTCAACCTTTTCAACGGTAACCTGAAGATTTGACATGGGCCGGTTCTAGGCAGACCAGCCCCGAAAGTCAATCAACTGAACTCGTCATACCAGACTTGTTCAAGCCAAAGAGCCCTAGCCGGGGCAGTAGGACCCACCAGGCTTCGGTCCTGGGTCTTCAGGATCTCCCGAATACTGTGGACCGAGCGTCTCCCCTCCCCGATTTCCAGGAGGGTACCGGCGATTCCCCGGACCATTTGCTTTAAAAATCCCGTACCCACCAACCGGACCCGGATAAAGCCAAAAGCCCCTGAATCCCCGGGTAGCACCCAGGCGCCTGGGTAGCCCAATGGAAGGGGGATCCATTCGACCTGAGCCTCAAGGACCTCCCGGACGGTGGTCTTTACTTTAGCCCCCCGGGCCTGAAAGGGTAAAAAATCGTGCTCTCCTACCAGTTCCTCCAGGGCCTCCTGCATGGCCCTCTGATCGAGCGACCGATGGATCCACCAGCTATGAGCTTCTACCGGGGCATGAGAGGCTGCCCCCTGCTGGAAGTAATAACTGTATTGCTTCTTGATGGCCGATTTTTGGGCATGAAACTCTAGGGAAACCGGCTGAACCTTGAGAGCCCGAATTGAGGGCGGCAGACGCGAATTAAGGGCCCGACGAAGAACCTCTGCAGTCCACTCTCGTCTTTTCAACAGAAAATGAACCACTTGCCCAGAAGCGTGCACGCCAGCATCGGTACGACCGCTAGCCACCACGCTGACCGGCTCGTTCACAATGCTCTCTAGCACCTGCTCTACACAAGACTGAATGCTCGGACCACCCTCTGCCGCTGAGCCATGCTGCTTCTGCCAGCCGCAGTACCGAGTTCCAAGGTAGCTGATTCTAGCGGCGAATTTCTGCATGGTGTTCAGATAAAAAATTAGAGTTCGAAAGTTAAACCAAGACTCAAACCGCTCACAGCAAAACTGAGTGCACCCGAGAGCGTATCCATCCGTTGATAGTCGATTGTGATAGCATGTCGGTACACGCCATAGGCTTCATACATGCTCCAAGAACCCACAGAGTCCAAAAAATCCAGAGGAATAGCCACACCTGCACCAGTCAAAACTCCACGAGATTCACCCCAA
The DNA here is from genome assembly GCA_018968995.1 of Bdellovibrionales bacterium. GTDB lineage: Bacteria > Bdellovibrionota > UBA1018 > UBA1018 > UBA1018 > CAIOHW01. The sequence continues at coordinate 2,113 of JAGWZD010000025.1, read as the reverse complement.
TAAGTTCCCCGATTATCGCTTCGATCCTCAACGTACCCGATGAGCGTTGCTCCCGCCTTCACATACGGTCTAGCAAAGCGAAGAAGATTCATTCGATAAATCGCGCCTGCTGTTAACGGAACGGTCACAAAGGTGAACTCGGTTCCCGCAGTTGAAGGAAAGTTTCCCGTTCCTGATCCGGGACGAACTAAAGAGAACTCATAGTTTCCCGAAGCGCGCTTCCATGAAAAGCCGAGTTGTCCGAAAAAACCAAAGCTGCCTGACCACTCGCCATGAAAGGGTTGAGTTTCGTAAAAAAACTGGAATTCTGGAGAGTGGCCCGTGCCGTACATCGAGTCAAAGGTCCGATAAGTTGCGCCGGAATCCGCGGTAACTTCCCGAGTCTGTCGAACGGAAATGGTGACCCCAAAAGCACTTCCTTTGCGTGGTGCTTTTTTAGCCTTCAGCTTCGATGTCCCTGATTTAACTGACTCGATGGCTCCACTCTGAGGCTCACTTTCGGTTAGTGCCCTCTTTTTATTTTCAGCGTAACCTTTTTCATCAGAGGCCAGCTTTTCCGTTTGGCTGCGCACGTCTTCGATGAACGATCCATCATCGTCTGAGGCTTGAAGCTTCTTCTTTTGTTGATCGATGTAGGGCTGAATAGCCTTATCAGAAGAGTCTTGAGGATATTCCCGCCGGATCTCGTCGATAATCGAATCCTCTTCTTCAGCTCGAATTTGAGGAGAAATCAAAGATCCCACACTCATTAATAATACCAGCGCAAGAGCACGCCGATGAAACGCGTAGAAAAAAATCGGCAAAGCGAGCGCCATCAGGATGAATCCCCATCCTAAATGCATCATCATCCAAATCCAAACTTGTATCGGTGCTAATAACGTCAAGACTGGGCCTCGGAGCGCGGGAAACCTAAGTATCCATTGAGCAATGGCCGGAGAAATCTGGTAGTAAAGCTCGACAAAAAGCCGGCCGATTGAAGTCGTGCGAAGCGTTTGATCGCGAAAGCTTCGAAGCATCAGCACTGCAGGATCGTCTGCCGAACGGTAAGCTGCTGTCGCAATGAAACACTGACTTTTTGTGAGTAGTCCCTGAATTTTTGAAGTCTGAACCAAGTACTCAGATCCCGCACCTGCACAGGGGCTGCTTAACGAGCCTGCCTTATCTCGAGCATAAATCGCGACATCATAACGATGATTGATTCCATCAGTCGTATTTGTGAAGCCACCGATAGCACTTGTCCCACCCGATGAAATACGAGCAGTAATTTGATCAGCAGCATCAATGGCCCCAAGCGCTCCAGAATCGATATCTTTTGCGAGAACAATTAATGTATCTACAGGAGCTGCCCCAATCGTTGTACTCGTTGTAAAAGAGGAAGCATTCCAGATGATTTCAGAGTCTCCTGGCGTGTAAGCGCTTGAAAGATCAACAGGGCAACTGAGGCTTGGAGTGGAGACCAGCGACGAGGACTGAAAGCTTAAAGAAACACTCGCATTCTCTTCTGAGTCGGTCTTATTTCCGATACCCCCATCAGTATTTTCGATTCCAATGTAGACCTTTATCGGAAAAACAGTCGGTACTCCGGAAGAGGGTGGCACAACCGAGCCGCCCGAACAAACTCCCGACAGGGTTACCGAAGAACAAATGTCCTTTGGATAAAATCCAACACGAAGTACCTGACTCGCTGGAGAGGCGGGGTACTTCGCTGCAAAATATTTCGAAGAACTCAAAGCCTGACAATTCGATGAACTGCAATCCGATACCGATCCCACCACTCCCGCTTTCGCGATCGGCACCTCAATGCCATTCATGGTGACGGTTACGACCACGTCCTGAGTGCTGCTCAAGGATCCAAAATTCTTATTTGTACTCACGTCGAGATAAATCAGATTCGACTCGGTGGAATTAGAGGTCAGATCAAAAGCGTGGAAGCCCACAGAGGAGTCTACGGCTAATGCTGTAGAGTCGGCATGATAAATCACATTTCCAGTGCTAATGGAGTACGGAGAAACGCCCGAAAGAGTCACTTGAGCCTGGCAGGTTCCTGAATGCATCAGTCCAGACAGACAGACAGCAGATATTGCCCCCAAGGCTGGACCAGAGAGTCTTAGCG
>JAGWZD010000362.1 GCA_018968995.1 Bdellovibrionales bacterium | reverse complement strand
CCGGCGACCTGAGTCCAGATCAGGACGACCAAGCTGAGCAGAAGGCCCAGAAGGCTCGTTTCAAAGGCTGCTGACATTGGCGTCATGAGCGCTGAAAGAGCACTCATGGCTGCTGATGGATTCAGTTCTTTGGTCAGGATGCCGCCGATCTGATTGAGGCCCACCGTGAGCCCTGCAAATGTGCCGAGCAATCCCAGAGAGATCAAAAGGCTGGGTGACTGTTTCACCCAACTCTGAGCGCTGGCCACAGTGAGAGAGCGACCTAGAAAACGAAGCTCTAGTGTTTCGATCAGGCCGCCACTGAACTCGGCTGTATCGACATCATCCGCATGCTTCATTAGTTCCTGATAGCGTGCCTGGAAACTCCCGATCTCTCCCTCATGAGTCATTTCTATAGCAGGTGTCTGATGGAGACGAACCAGCTTGTCGGAGAGCGGACGGATGCGTCGGTCCAGAACGAAGGATAGACTCAGCGAGCCAAGGCCAATCACAATTATCGAGAGGATAATGATAATCCGGGTAAGCTCAACGAGAAGTGCTTGAGGAGACATGTCAATGATTGTTTACGTAGGCATAATCCGAGCAGTCTACCTTGGCAAGTAAGCCTTGAGACTCGCTTGCGTCTCTTGGAGTTACGCCTTCAGAGCTTTGAGAATGAAAAAGGGTGAGGGACTAATCAGGAACTGCAATGCTACCCGGCTCAGCAACACTCCAAAGGGAACTATTTAGAGCCAAACGTGCTGGGGAGACAACCTGTGCGGAGGGGATAGGCTGGCGTATATAAGTGAAAATACCTGTAGGGCGCTGAGACTGTGAATAGCCTTTGAGAGTTTGCTCGGTAGGGAAAAGCCAGGTTTCATTACCGCTTGAAGCTATCCAGTAGCTTCCTCCTGCAGAAACCTCCTCCAATTGCGTCTCATTAAGCCTACCCATAGAAATCGCGTTTTCAGAGTCATTCGTAATGTTTAGCTGAGCTCGGATTTCGGCTCTGACTACCTGACGGTCGCCGCGATTAACAGCTGCTGTGATCTCAGCCAATTTATGCTGGGTTGATTGAATGTATGTCTGCGACATTACGGGAGGGTTCTCAACGGTTCTGGTCAATCGCGAAGCAAGCGGATCCTGCTCAGGCTTTTGGTGAAGGCGTTGGCTATTGAGGGTGAATAGAAGCGATGCATGCTTGTCCTCAAGCTGCTGACAGATTGATTGTAACTGTGCCAACTTGGTGGAGCTGTCGTTGACAATCTTTGAGAGTTGATTAATAGTAGAATATGCTTTAGTGCTATTCTCTTCTAGGCGTGCTAGCCTATTTTGCTTGTCGTTCAGCTTCCTATTGAGTCGATTCGAACTACGAGAGCAATGAATAGAGAAGCCAGTACCAAGCAAACCGATAGCGAGGCCAATCGAGCCAAGCCATACGCCGTTATCAATATCGAATAGTCCAGGCTTCAATAGCCACTGAGAAGGGTGGTCTTTCTCACTCTCGCTTAAAGCAGGACTTGGTGACAATGATGGGGATGTCTCTGTGATCCCTGATCTACTAAAATCGGATTTGGACTTGGGCAAGACATCGTTTAATAGTCCACAACCTGAACCAATAGAAAGAAGGAAGACTAAGATGCCGAATGATACTAGAAGTTTGGAGTGATAGACTCGCATAAAGGTACCTCTTAAAAACGTTCGGCCCAGAATCGACCGAGTGTGTTCGTCAGAGCACGAAGTCCCAAGATGAAGCCGGGCTCGGGTTCAAGGTCATTCGCGTCTACCCCAACCTTCGCAAGACACAGAGAGCGGATCTCGGTCTCTACTTCCTGCCAAAGCGAATCGGCTTTGCACAAGTCTGCAATAGGAAACAGATTCCGGATACGTAGTTCAGCGATGCTGGAATCGTAATTAGAGACAAAAGCTTTGAGAGAACCTAGATCGGAAAGCTCGTATCGTTCAATCTTTTCAATATTGTGGGGCAGGACTACTCGCTCATCAAAGGCGAACTCAAGCCCATTGATACGTAGAGTCGCACCGCAGATCATGGCATCATCTCTGGGGTCAAAATCGCCACTAAGATTTACCCCTTCACTGATTAATCCGCAGGCTGTTTCATCCTTGTAGGCACCGGATAGAGTGGTATTCGCCGGTCCCTTACCGCACTCTGCTGCCTGAATCTGGAGTTTTGCAAGTAAAAGATCTATCTCTCCATCGCGCTGGAAGCGACTACTTGCATCAATCCAATTAAGCAGTCTCCCTCCGTTTCCCCCAAGATAAACTGGTGTCGGTACGTCGCGTGTCAATCTACCTTCACGCCGCAACACCTTTAGAACCAACCCA
>JAGWZD010000361.1 GCA_018968995.1 Bdellovibrionales bacterium | reverse complement strand
CAGTCGATAACGCAGGAACTTCGCGCTGGATTTATCTACTGGACTACAACAAAGGTGTACTCCGATTTGATTACGAGACGGGCGAGCTTCGAGTGTGGGTTCCCAAACGTGCTTTTGCAGGGATTGAGTTGCCTGGTCCTGTAGGCATGGCTTTAGATGAGTGCACGAGTGGATCGAGAAAAGATTGTGGAGCGGTTTCAGAGCCGCTCGCTATTTCGCTCGATTTTAACAACTTAAAAACTGATTCCAAGGGGTTGCCGCTGAAAGATGCCTGGGGCCAACCTTTGCGGCCACAGCTTTTGATCCTACAGCGCAATTTGATTAGTCGAGTTGTTCTCGAGAAGGGTGCGGACGGTAAGCCGGTGCATCGGCTCGAAACAATTGCTGGGGGATGTAGGGCCAGTGGCTCCTGTCAGCGGTTGAGTAGCAGCGTTCAGAATGTGGATTCCAAGAGCCTTCCAGCGGATTTTGCTTTTGGAACCACTTCGGTTTGCGGAGAGGGCTGGATCGGTAGCCGCAATTTATTCGAAGCAACACCATCAGGCGCGATCTTTTTTAGTGCCCAAAATGAGGGTCGTAACACCAGTACCAACACGTCGCGACGTATTGGTGTTTTAGTTCCAAGGTCAGCGCCCTCGGCAAATGGAAGTCAATTTGTCGTTCGATGGGTAGGCGATCGATCTGCAGTGGCCGGGCAATGGTTGAGCTTTTCAGGCGCAGGTTTGGTGAGCGGCTGCGAGGCCGCCAATGATGGATCTTGTCCATATTGTAACTCGAACTGTGATCCGGGTGGGGTGACGCGTAACTTTTCAGACACGTTGATCGACGGAAAGTTTAGCATCTTAGATCCGGGTCTTCATTGGGCCCAAGTAGACCGAAAACCCCAAACGTCTCAGGAGTACCGTCTTTTGTGGCCCCTTTATTATGAGAATTCCGACAGGCGCTCTTTCGGATACTCGATTACTACCGATACAGGTCTGGGTAGGCGAGCCAGAAGCTCGAAGATGGCCCTGTGGCGAGGTCCGCAAGAGGGCGGGAGATCGTTCTGGGGGAATCGATTTTTTACCGCGCGCACAGGCGAGCTTCATGCGGTCACCCAGTGGGGGGTAATGCGGCTTGATAGTTTAGCGTCTTTGAATGCGAATCCAGGACGACCCCAGTGGATTCCCCGCTTAGGAGCTGTGACCAAGACAAGCTCGGGGGCTTTCCGATTATCAATCCCAGGAGATTACTTTGATCCTGCAGCAGCGCCTCCTTGGGAGCCCGCTGATTGTAGTCCTGGTGCTCAGGCCTCGGATTGTCGTCCCTTGATCAATAGCGCCTACGTGGATGATCAGAATACGTTGTATTTTTTGGATCGCGGTCAGTTGAAGGTGGTGGAAAACGACGTTGTTCAAACCATTATTGGTGAGTCTCAAAGTAGTCGTGGCCGAGTGAAATCGGGCTTAACCAGTCGGTTTCTAGGTTTAGAGCGAGTAAACGTTGTTGCAAAAACAGCCCCCATGAACTCCGGAAAATCCCAAGAATCGTTGCTTTTGGGTGACCGAGCTTCGGGTTTAATTCAGGCTGCGCAGCTCGATGGTGTGAATGTAGTCCAACGGTACGCTGGTAGTGGGATTGTGAGCCGGGACGTATCGGGTTCTCAGATGGGCTGGTCGGATCATCAAGTATGGCGCTCGGTCAGCTCACCGCAAGAGGTCTCTCTTCTGAACTCGTTAACAGGCGAGAGTTGGGACGGGGACAAAACTCCACTGATTCATAAAAAATCAGTAGACCAGATTTCTTTTGGTCGACCTCTAGAGAATGGTTATGTGGTCGACCAGTCTACGGGCGATCTATTCTTCATGAACTCCATGAGGTGGGCTCCTTATTCAACCTTGATGAGGTTGGTGGCACCACGGACAGTCGTGGGAGAGAGTACTCAGAGCCCTCCCTTTTTGATGCGTCTTTTGGGAAATGCTGCTGGGGATAATGCTCCAGCTCGAGAAGTAACGGCCAACGATGGCTGTGATAGCTCAGGCGGAACTGAGCCCTTCAAATACACGTCGCGTTTGGATGGAAAGGAGCGCACTCAAAAGTGTGTGGTAGCTTCTACCTACTCGGGACTGCAACTGTTTGGAATTCAACCTGCCACCAGTGATTCTCCTGCAAGCTTGATTCTGAGTTCGTTTTCACGAGTGAGTGCAGGTGTCGCCGATTGGTCCAATGATGAAGCGAGAAAGGGGCTGCAGAGTGACCAGTTTACTAACGCTGAGATCACTCGTCTGACCCTTCGTAGTAAGTGTGAACTTCGGCGTCTGGTAGTGGGGCCTTCTTCAGCAGGGGGTACC
>JAGWZD010000024.1 GCA_018968995.1 Bdellovibrionales bacterium | reverse complement strand
TATGGCCTTTTACACTTTCGGCGAGGCTTTGGGTGTAGTGCCGAAGGGGTGATCCATTCTCAGTCCAAATCGTTTGATAGGCATGAGCCGACTTCGGTGAACGAAAAGGGACAATAATGCAGTTCACCAACAGAAATCGAGGAATGGCCGGAATATCGACAACAAAAGGATCAGAAAGAAACTCACGAAGGTAACGTCTCAATGCTGGGGTCGTGGGTGCGTCCGGAGTGCCCAGATTCATCAATAAAGCGGCATGACGAGATGGAGAGGTCATGTGGGTAGTTCCTCGATGGTTCTTTCAACACGTAAAGCAATTTGTGACAGGCCTAGACTGCCGAGATAATTTCCACAAAGAACGATACCCGGAGGCAGCGCAGGCAATTTTTCCAGCAATCTTTCAAGTCGCAAGTCATAGAATGGAAATGCCTGAGGCCAACGAGTGATGCGAACTTCTTGAAGCTTTTCAGTCAGAGAAACTCGGCCACGATCAATTTCCAGTTGATCTAAAATCTCATCATCAGACTGCGTAGCTACCTGGGGATGAATCTTTCCTCCGAGGATCCAATTCTCTGAACTCATGCCTGTCTGGAAGCGGTGAGGAAAGATATCGGAACACCATAAAACTCCGAGTGAATGAAATCCAGCTTTGGGGTGAAACAAACACCCAAATCCCGCGTGTGGATTGAACGGAGTTTTCCGAAATCCATTGACCGTGACAATCGGAAGTAGCTCGATTTCAGCAAGGCGTTTGGAAACCTCAGGGGCGAGGGTTTGCAAAAGACGTGATGCCTCAGGGGCCGAAGTGCAAATGACGGTCGTCTCGGGAGCGGAATGAAGCACCGGAGCCTGCTCTTGAAGAATTTGAACCCCATGGCCCAAGAGGTAGGCGTGCATTTTTTCGAACCATTCGCCCATACCTCGTTTCGGAGCGACGGTGCCTTTAAGCCTCGCCCGAGGCTTTTTCGGTTTTGAGGCCTTCTTAAAAAAACGCCCCACCACTAAGTTTGCTGATAGCTCTGAAATCGGCGAGGCATAAATTCCTAGCATTGCTGTGCTTAAAATTTTTCGGGTTGCTGGACCCCCGAGGGTGCGAAGCCCCCAGTGTTCCAGGCTCTCTAGCTTTCGTGGAGCCATCGATTGGGTGAGTAGCCTCCATAAAACTCTCAGGCCAAAACCGAGTGTCTCAAAAACAGTGAGGGGCCAGCGCTGGGCATGACCCTCGACCCAGAGCCAACGATTTTTCTTGGCCAGTGAAGACGCGGGCACGAGTTCGGCACCAATCTCAGCAGCTACATTTTCGATCAGACGGTTGGACATAAATCCATTAGCGGCCGTTTCGATGTCCCCAAAAGGATGGGGTAAGGTTCGAATCAGGCCTCCGAGCTGAGGCTGATTGTCGATGAGACGAACCTGATACCCCCGTTTGACCAAGAAATAGGCCGCTAAGGTTCCAGTGAATCCGCCTCCAATCACCTGAGCTTTCTTCATAGTGCTTGCGAGAATACTCGAGCATGCGGCTGTTTTGCTCGAAGTCGTCGATCGAGAGCCATGCACGCATTTCTTAAAAAGGGCTTACCTTCCGGCAAGATTCGAAGATTCGACCCGTCGATTTCCACCAGTCGATCGGTAATCATCTCCGAGAGCATTTCTCGAATCACCTTCTGTTCATTCGAGTCCGAGATCTCTACCTTCCACTGGGTCATCAGCTTCAGGATCTGCTCTCGAGCTTGCCGATCTTCATCGGTTAATAAATGACCTCGGTGAGTTGGAATTTCTCCTTGCTGCGTTCGTTGCGAATAAAGATTTAGTACCTTTTCGTTCTGGTGAAAACACTCTGGGGTTTCACTGATGGCGCTCACGCCTAATCCGAGAAGGAGGTCGGTGCGCTGATCGACATAGCCCATGAAGTTACGATGGAGTCGACCAGAGTCCATCGACTGGCTGAGTCCATCTGAAGGCAAAGCAAAGTGATCCATGCCAATTTCACGGTAACCGCCACGCTCCATCAAGAGCGAACGAGCTTTCTCATACAGCGCTCGCTTCTCGGCCCCTACGGGCAGGTCCGAATCTTTAAAAATCCGCTGTTGGGGCTTAATCCAGGGAACCAGCGCAAAACTATAGAGCGCAATACGATCGGGTTTGGCTGCGAGCGTGGCCTCGGCGGTTCGCTCGATTTTTTCAAGGGTCTGTAGGGGAAGTCCATAAATCAAATCCCAATTCACGGATTCATAGCCTAATTCACGGGCGATTTGAGTAATCGCGAGCGTTTGTTCCAGGGTTTGATTGCGATGAATGACTCGTTGAACTTCAGGATCTAAATCTTGAACACCCAATGAAATGCGATTGAAGCCCAAAGAGCGAAGAAGCTCGAGGTGCTCTCGAGTCGTTTTTCGCGGATCCACTTCTACTGAGCCTTCAAAGCTTGCCTCTCTTCGGGTTGACTCTAAGATCGGAGTCAGAAGCTGCTTTAAGCTTTGGGGTGAGAGAAAGGTGGGTGTTCCTCCTCCCAGATGGAGTACTTGCAAGGGTTGAGTGCGGAGTTCGGGCACTTCTTTTAAGTACTGTGCCCATTCAGCGAGGACTTGCTCGACATAAGGGGTTTCGACCGCATGATTTCGAGTGATGGAGTTATTGCATCCGCAAAACGTACACAGGCTTTCACAAAAGGGAATATGTACATAAAGTGACCAACCGGGGTTCTTAGAGGTTTGCAGGGTCTTCCGAATCGAGTGGATCCACTGGGTGGTAGTGGGAGAGTTTTCCCAATAAGGAACCGTGGGATAGCTGGTGTACCTGGGAGCGGGGACGTCGTATTTTTTCGTGAGTAGGCTAAAGTTCATGCGAAACGCTCCCGAATCATCTTTACAAATTGCCTTACGTTTTCTTCGCGAGAGTGAGGGGTTAGTCCATGGCCAACCCCGCAAACCCAACCGGTTCTTTTCTCTGGAGATAAAGCAGCAATCGGATCCAACCACTCTTCAAACTTTTTTCTAAATTCTGACTCCGGAAGAGCCATAAATTCCTGATGAAAGTTGCCTTGGATGAAGCCCTGCTCACGCTCGCGAAGAGCCGAGCAAAGATCAATGCCCGCATCAAAGCCAACTCCAGCCAGCGGCAGCCGAGCCGCATGCAAAAGAGACCAGTGCATCTGAGTCGCCCCGCGCATGTAGTAGCCAACCTTACCGCGATGATGCTGAGCGAGCCGAGACAAAGACGGCAATACCCACCGTTTCCAGGACTCTAAGTCTAATTCTCCCGCTGCCGTGTCGAGGATCAAGACGGCCTCGGCGCCGCCCTCAAGCTGAAGGCTGATGTTGCGCTCGAGTAGCGGTACCAAAATTTCAAAAAAAGGCGGCAAAACCTCGGGTGCGAGCTGCTGCGTTCGTCGAAGGCCTCCCTGATGCGATCCGTCGACGGCGTATCCCAGAAGAGTCCAGGGACCGCCTACAAATCCGATGAGGCTTTTATTCGCAGGAAGCATCTGTCGAGTCAGGCGCATGGCCTCCTTTTGAAACTCGAGTGCGGGTAGTGCCTCCTCTGGCCCTAAGAGGTGGCGAAGAGTTGTGGGATCTAAAGACCATGCCAGACGAGGGGGGCCGCTATCATAATCGAGACCCATTCCGAGAGCCTCTAGTGGAAAAAGCAGATCACTAAACAAAATAGAGACATCGAAATCAAAATCCTGAATCGGACCTAAGGCGACTTCTGCAGCCAGACGGGGATTCTTGCAAAGCTCCATGAACCCATTCTGTTTGCGTAGGGCTTGATAATGGCGATGATACCGACCGGCCTGCCTCATCATCCAGACAGGCGGGATCGATTGTGTTTCAGCTCGAATAGCTGCTTGAAAACGGGGGTTCATATTAGGTTCCGCCCTCTGAGTCGTTTAAAATCCATTGATACCCCATTCCACGAACGGAGCGAATGAGTGTTCCTTCTTGATCCCCAAGAATCTGTCGCAATCGCACAATACAATTATCCACTGTACGCTGCGACGGAAACTGATCATCTCCCCAAATAAGATCGAGCATCTCGTCTCGCGATACGGGTTTTGGCGAACGTTCAATCAATAGTTTGAGCACTCGAAAATCTCTTAAGGACAGGAATCCGATTTCCCCTGAACTTTGCTCCACACACATTTTATCCAGATCGAGGATCATTTGCTTCGGTAATGGTATTCGTATGGGTTTTTGCGGTGAGTGACTCTTCAGCACATGATCAATTCGAAGAAGCAGTTCACGAAAATGAAAAGGCTTAGGAATGAACTCTTCAGCACCTAGTTCATAACCGGTAAGGCGATTTTCGGCTGAGTTCATCGCTGTCATAAATAGAAATGGAAAAGATTTGGACTGACGAATCTCTGAGGCAAGATCAAATCCAGAGCCATCCGGAAGACCCACGTCTAATAAGGCGATCGAGAAAGATCGATCGCCTCCCGTCGAACTTTGAAGGAGTCGACGAGTCTCAGCACTACTTTTGGTCCAGTCGACATGAAAGCCTTTTCCTTCGAGGCCTTCTTTTAATGTAGCGCCTAAAGACAGATCGTCTTCAACAAGCAGCAATCTGGTCATTTTGCTGCTCCTGCTTCTGGAACGGTAAGTTCAACGCGGAATCCGCGGGCGGACTTTGGGGTGAATCGCGCACTGCCACCCAGCTTCTCGGCTAAACGGCGCACTAGGTACAGACCGATTCCATTTTTTGAGGTGGCAGTTGGCCGATAAAATAGGGTGCCAATTTTTTCAAAATCAAGGTCAGCGCCTTGGCCATCATCTTCAATCAGAAGGGTAATGTTTCCGGAATCAGAGCGACTTTGAGATTCAAAGTACAGGTTTTGGGCCTTGCCGTGAATGACGGCATTCTGAGCAATGTTTTTGAGGATGCTTTCAAAAACTCGTCGGTCTACTTTAATTCGGCAATCGCGATTCAGATGAATCGGAATGGAAAAAGAGTGTTGTAAGCTTGCCACCAGCTCTCGGAGTGAGAGATCTTCGAGAAAAAGCTGCTCTTGAGCGTCTCGGGCGAGCTGAAGAGAATTGTCGAGCTGAAGATCAATTCGCGTTAAGTCCGAAAGAATTCGCTCGGCTCGGCCACCTGCCCCAGATTGAGACAAAGAATCTTCGAGGATTTCGACCTGAAGACGAAGGCTCGTCAAAGACGTTTTGATTTCGTGTGTGAAAGTTGCAAAAAATTCACGAAGGGTTTCGCTCGATCGTCGTTCACGTCGGATGAGAAGAGCTAGGGCCACACCGCCGCCTAAAAGCAAAGCGATCATGGTCAGACTCTCCATTTGAACCATCCGAATATGGCCCTCGAGAGGCTGAGCTTGATCCACATTGAGACTGGAAAGTGTCTTTAGGGTTTTCTGAGCAAAGATGGCCTGCCATATCGCAAGCGAGAGAGTGAAGCAGAACCAGAGGGTCACACCCCAGAGCCTCCAATCTCGAAATGGCGATGGATGACCGTTAGCACTCATTCCATTAAACCTTTCGCGCGGCCTCGATCATTTGAGTGGCGGCCTGATCCAAAATCTCTGGGGTATGAGCATAAGACACAAACCCGACTTCGTAGCCCGATGGCGGCAGGTAGATTCCACGACCCACAAGCTCATGAAAGAGCTTCGCGTAGGCGGCCTTATGTCCAGCGGGAATATCCGAGATCGCCCGAATCGGAGAAGAGGTGCGCTCGCGAATCCAGAAAAGGGAGGCAAATTGATCTACCTTCCAAGGTAAATCGTGTTTCTCAAATCCAGCATTGAGCTGACGCGTGAATTCCCGGGTGCGAGACTCTAGAGTTTCCCAAACATTGAGTGATTCAGCGCGCATGAGGGTCGTGAGTCCAGCCTTCATTCCCACGGGATTCGCGCTCAGGGTTCCTGCTTGGTAGACTTTTCCGTTAGGAGCAACAAGGTCCAGAAGATCCGCTCTTCCACCGTAGCAGGCCACATTAAATCCGCCGCCCATGACTTTTCCATAGCAGACCAAATCGGGCTTTAATCCCGCACGGCCAGCCATGCCAGTGAGCCCGACGCGGAAGCCAGAGATCACTTCATCAATTAACCAAAGAGCTCCAACGCGCTTGGCCCCGGCCTCGACTCGTTTCAGAAATTCTGGTGTTTGCTCCAGAAGTCCGTAATTGGCTGGAAGAGGCTCAATAGCAATGGCGGCAAGATCACTGCCATGAACTTCGAGAGCCCTTTCAAAAGCGCCAATATCATTCAGTGGAACGACAATGGTGGTGCGTGCCACCGATTCAGGCACACCAGCGCTATCGCTCGAGGCTTCACCGGCAAGGCCACTTCCGGATTTTACTAAAAGGCTGTCCAGATGTCCGTGATAGCATCCGTCAAATTTTAAAACCTTTTCGCGTCCCGTGGCTGCGCGAGCGACACGAAGGGCGCTCATTACGGCTTCGGTTCCTGAGGAGACGAAGCGAAGCTTTTGCACCCAGGGAATTCGGGCTTGGATCCACTCGGCTAGTTCGAGAGAGTAGGGCTCGCAAGCACCAAATCCCCAAGCAGTATCAATCATCGCATGGACGGCTTGTTGAACCACGGGGTCACGGTGCCCCAAAATCAGCGGGCCAAAGCTCATGCAGAAATCGATATATTTTTTTCCTTCGACAGAAGTGAGCGTGGCGCCTTGAGCTTCTTTGAAAAAAATAGGAGTGCCGCCCACGCTCTTAAACGCACGAACGGGGCTGTGAACACCTCCGGGCGCAACTTTTAGAGATCTCTCAAACAGGGCTTTTGATTCCATGATGTCTCCACCAGTCTGCTTCATCGAGGCAGACTTCTAAATTCTTCACCCGATCCCGAAGAGCACGAGCAGTTGAGCCCGGCCCGCAGGCATGATGCTTTTCGAGGATCTCTGGACAGCTCTGAGATACCCTTTCGAACTGTGAAATGCTCTTCCAAAAAAAGTGGGTTTTTCCCTCGATCTTCCAGTCCTTGCGAGGGTCGCTCACCGGTAGTGGAATGAGCCGATAGGTGGCCAGGCCGGCCCCTAATTCGGGGGAGTCGACGTGACCCAGTTTGGTGAATCCTGGAGGCAAGGACTCGCCTAGGGAATCGTCACAGCCTTCCACCCAAAAGCCGCGCTGCGCCAATTTTCGCCAGGTCATCAGCCCAGAGCACCAGATTCGAGGCGATTGTGGGGCCAATCGATCTGACTGAAGTTCAAGCGGCCAGGCATCCGGGTGGCTCACGTACCAGGGCCCTAGTGGGGCCTTTGATATCTGAGCGGTGGCGGAGGCGATCGGCTCGCGGTCGAAAAGCGTAATTCCGGCTAAGCGGGTCGACCATGGTGAACAGGTGCCCGAATGGCGCGCTTGCGCCCGGTCGTTCAGCCAACCGCGCTCATCGAGCACTTGGCCGGAGGTGGTCACGCCTCGGACGGTTTTCAGGCTTCCCCAGGGAGTGGACTCTACTGAGACCCCAATCTTTTGATGACAGCCTCCACCGTGTTTGGCGAGCTCTGTCCGTTCGTGGCGAACCTCATCGGTACTTCTCGCGCAGAGAACCGGCGCGAGAAGTTCTTCCATTTGCAAATCGTGAGCTCTGGTTTCAAGCGCAAGAGCTCCTTGTGCTGGTGCCGCTGGATTGATCGACAAGGGCACAACCATTTGCAGGCACTCTTGAAGGTTTGTATCGATTTCGTGCCGGACACTCTGGAACTCTGAACTCTCAGCCGAGAGAAGCCGAAGAAGCGCTGCACGGGCAATCACTAGAGCGTGCGCGCCAGATTCCGCTTGCAGGAGTTTATGAAGCCTTGTGGGAATATTGCCTCTCACTGGAACAAAGCGAACGTTTTCCGGTGAATGGGGAAGGTAGGTTTTTAGAAAGCCTGCCAGGTTTCTCTCGCGGCGTGGCGAAGAGCTCAGAACCACAAGCGAGCCGCCCCTCTGCCAGTGATGGAGCGAATTTTTTCGAAATAAAACCACATCTCGAGCGTCCTGCCGAGGCGGACAGCCTAGGACCGAGGAGTCTGATTCCAGAGGAAGATCTTTCCACGAATGAACCACCAAGTCGTATCGGCCTTCTTTTAGCCCTTCGGAAAGATCGGAAGTAAAGACGCCCTTTTCAGGCATTTTCCATAACGGATTGGTTTGGTTTTTATCTCCAAGAGATTCGCTAAAGAAAAACTCTACTTGGAGTGAGGGCCATTTTTTTTTTAGTAAATCTGCCACAGTCACTGCTTGCAGACGAGCCAGATCACTTTTTCGTGCGCCGATACGAATCGGCGATTTCATGTCAGGTCCTCCCAGCCCATGGGCCGGCACCACTGGCGATTGAATCTCGCCTGAGTGAGTTCAAGAATATCTTTTCGAATGGAGGGTAGAGCATTTCGGTGTCTCTTACTGTCTTGCTCGAGTTCAGCAAATAAATCCTCGAGAGTTCTGTCGGCCCGAAACTCTCCGCGCTCAGCGCGAAGATCGATCCAGAGCTCTTTTTTCCTGAGCCTCACAAGATCGGCATCCTCCATCGGAGCAGCGACAATCACAGCGTCTGCTAAAGGTAAGGCTTCACAGTTTCTTGAGGGCAGAACTTGGGCGTGCGGAATCCAGGGACGGATTTTTTCAGCCAGTTGTCCAGTGCCCAGAATCACCACATGCGGGAGGGATCCGCACCACCTGCGAACCATGCTGCCGTAAGAATGAGAACCAATATCCCGTAAATGACGAGAGCGGATGGTTTTGGCATCCTCGATGAGCCATTGGCCCCAGGGGGAAAGCTCGGGCCTGGTTTTGTAGAAGAGTTTGAACTGACCCAGCACCTCGGTCTCACCAAAAACCCGAGAGTGAAGTCCGCAGATCACTTCGAGTAAAAAACCATAAGCTTCGTTTTCGGTAAAATAAGAGGCCTCGGGAGGCAGAGGTAAATCGGGCGAGGATCTCTGGCTTTGGATCCAAAGGATTCGCTGGCAGGTCTCAAACCTTAAGGCATCTTCGAGGGGAAAGCCTGGGGAAGAGTGGCCCGGAATTAAAAGCGCCTTGGGCCAATGAAGGACAGACAGCTGAACCATACCCTTTCGAGTGTACTGAAAGCCCTGCCCCGATTGTCACGAGTTTGTCAGGGAAAAGAGGTGGGTCGGAGTAGACCCACCTCTCTCAGCCGAATTAAAACAGCCGAGCGCGAATTCCTTCTTTTTGCATAAACGAGCGAATCGTCGAGGAATCTAAAGGCTCTAGGCGCCACAGAAGGTCATGCAGAAGCGTGAGGGTTCTTTTGCCCTCGGGCGTACTGAAGTTATCCGTGATCGTGCGGGTGTCTTTGGTGATTTGAATCAGATTATTCACCAAAGATTGAAGATCGGTCTTAAAGATCTTGCTGTTTTCTACATGAGTCAGAGTCTGATTGACGTTAGCGCTTAATTTATAAAGGAGCTCGATCGACTTCGTGATGTCCCCTTTATTTTTCTCGATCAGGTCTTTGATCTTCCCTGCGAGGTCAAAGCTTTGAGAGATCAGCTGATCAATTCGAGGCGGATCAACGCCGGCTAAAGTGGCTCCATCTTTAACGACTTCGGCGTCTGCGCTGCCAGGGGTGACCTCAATATAGCGTTCGCCAATGATGCCGGCGATGTTCACATAGAACTGACTGTCTTTACGAATGCCTTTGGCGGCATCGCTACGGATAGAGATTTTGAGCTTGAGCGGAACTACGGAGGCCCGAGCGCCAGTTTCTTCGGCGCTACCTGGTTCCTTTACTGCAATGGCGGTCTTTGGATCGATCGGAGAAAAAAACTCGATGGCTTCCACTTTTCCTACCTTAATGCCCGAGACTCTTACCGGAGAGCCAACTTCAATGCCTCCTGCAAAATTGTAGGTCACATAGAAACGGGTAGAGCTTTGAAAAGGATTACGAACCCCGAGTAGCCATGCAAAGGCGACCACTAAAACAGTAGTGCCCGCGACCAGAAGACCCACCTTGGTTTCGTGCGAAATGCGACCCGATTTCTGCGATGAATTTGAAGTATTAGACATATCTTTAAGATCCTAAAGGCTCATGCCATCAGGGTAAACAGATACGTCAGCACAAAATCGAGAAGGATGACGGCAATAGTTGCCGAGACGACTGAATTCGTTGTGGCGCTACCGACGCCCTGCGCTCCGCCCTGGCAACGAAAACCATAAGTACAAGCAATCAGCGGAGTCACGGCTCCGTACGACAGAGCTTTGACAAGAGCACAGGCGAGATCCTTAAGCCCGACAAAATGGCGCAGATTGTTAACATATTCGAGCCACGAAAAGTTGAATTTCACCACGGCCATCAGAATCGCGCAGAACAAGGTGACTGCAAGGGCGATCAAGGTCAGGCTCACTGAGCCAATGATTCCTGCGATGAGTCGAGGAAAAACAAGATAGCCAACGGGGTTGATGCCCAAAAGCTTCAGGGCATCAATTTGTTCAGTCACCTTCATTCCTCCGATTTCAGCAGTCATCGAGGCGCCCACTTTGGAAACAATCAGCAGAGCCGGAACG
This sequence comes from Bdellovibrionales bacterium, assembly GCA_018968995.1. GTDB lineage: Bacteria > Bdellovibrionota > UBA1018 > UBA1018 > UBA1018 > CAIOHW01. Next base: position 4,122 of record JAGWZD010000024.1, on the reverse strand, counting down.
GCGATGCCCAGCTCGCGCATAATGAATTGACCCGTAAACCCTGGAATCATGGTGGTGGTGTGGAGGGCGTGGTCCATATGATAGGCGATTTCTTGGGTCACCACGAGCCCGGCAAACGCAGTCGATATTGCAATGATCGGAATGCTTCCAATTCCATGATGGACCAGGTGATGTACAATTTCCTCACGGCGCCATTTGCCCTTGAAGCCCCAGGTCACAGTCTCGGAACTCATCTGAATCAAATCACGAGCGAATGATGGAGTGCTCATTCTTAGTGGCCTCCTGCAAAAATCTGGTTCATTAAATCGATCAGTTGGCTGGTCACAAAGTTCGCGAGGACGATGTAGAGATTCGTATAAATCGCCGCCCAGGTGACTGCTTTACCGACACCCTTGGCACCACCACTTGCGGTAAATCCTTGATGGCAGGCAACGCCAGCAACGATGGTACCATAGACCATCGATTTAAACATACCGGCTGCAAAGACGCTGAATCCCCCGAAGCGTGGGATGCTGGTGATGTATTGAAGTGGATTTACTCCTGCGACTAAGAGAGCCACAAGCATGGATCCCGCTAGGCTTACTAAAAGTCCGACCACCAATAGTAGGATGCTCGCGTTCACGATAGCGATAAACCGAGGGACTACAAGGTACTCGAGCGGATCGGTGCCTAAGCACTCGATGGCGTCAATTTGCTCAGTGACTCGCATGGTTCCCAGTTCAGCGGCCGTAAAAGCCCCAATTTTTCCAGCGAGCAAGAAAGAGATAATTAAAGGTCCGACCTCACGCACGCAGGCCGAAGTGGTGATTCCACCGAGCATGCTCAGCGCCTCATAGTCCGCAAGAACGAGCTGAAACTGTAACGTGAGGATGGCACCTACGAAAATTCCAGCAAAGACAACGGTAGAGAAGGATCTGGTATAAACTTCGACTGTTTGCTGAAAAATTTGCCGTTTGTTCTGTTTGGAACGCAGGATTGAGCGAAAAATGTCGCGGTAAAAGATCACCAGAAGTCCTAGCGCTTTCATCGATGGACCTCTTGGCCACTTTGAGATTCAAATTCAAGCGCCTCAGAAAGAAAATCCTGAATGAGCGGCTCTTTTGATTGTCGAATTTCTGGAATGGTTCCCCAGACTAAAATTCGAGCCTGATCGAGAACGAGAACCCGATCGGCAATCTGGAGCGCACAGGCCATGTCGTGCGACACCACCACACTAGTTACTTTTAGTTTATCCGAAAGCTCTCGGATCAGCTTGTTCACCGCTTGTGTCGTGATGGGATCTAGCCCCGTAGTGGGTTCATCAAAAAGAAGATGTGAAGGACCAGGAGCGAGGGTTCTGGCAAGCGATACTCGCTTTTGCATCCCGTATGAAATCTGCGGAGGGTTTAGGTTGAGAATCGAGGAATCGAGCTTAACGAGTTCCAGCACCTCAACCACGCGCGTTTGAATTTCATTTTCGGTCAGTTCTTTCTGCCCCGAAGCAGCTCGGGCAGTGCGGAACTCAGGAGATTTGAGTCCGAAAGCGACGTTTTCATATACGGTGAGTGAGTCGAGAAGGGCTGGCTGTTGAAAAACCATTCCGCAACGCCGCCTCACTCCGGAAAGTCCACGAGAGTCGAGTGTGGATAGATCCTTGCCTTCGACGAAAACTCGCCCTGCGTCGGGCTTCATCACGCCGATGATGTGTTTTAGGGTCACAGACTTTCCCATTCCGCTCTTACCGAGAACGAAGACAATTTCACCCCGAGCGATCTCAAAGGAGACTTCTGAGAGGATTTTTTTTGAGCCAAAGGCTTTGCTTACCGAATCAAAACGGATGGCCGGAGTGTTCGCCGATGCACTCATTGCAAGGGCCCCTCCTGAAGTCCATTCACAAACTGTCTGAGGGCTGGATTCTGAGATTTTTTGACCTGTTCTGCGGTTCCGCCTGCAGTGAGCTTTCCTTGGGCCATCAGAAAGATTTGGTCCCCAAGCTGATAGGCTCGATGCATATCATTGGTGACAGCAATCACAGTGGTGCCTGATTGCGCTTGAAGCTTACGAATGAGTTCTGCAATCAGCCGTGAAGTAATAGGGTCTAATCCTGCAGTTGGATCGTCATAGAGCACAACTTCAGGCTGAACAATCAGGGCCCGCGCAATGCCGAGGCGCTTTTGCATTCCTCCTGAAAGCTCATCTGGAGATAGGAGATCTGTTCCACTGAGCCCCACCCATTCCAGGTATTTTTTGGCAAGATCAATGGCCTCGGAGCCGTCGATTCCTTTTCTTTCTTTTAGTGGAAAGAGAAGGTTCTCGCGAACCGTGAGAGAATTAAATAAGGCATTTCGTTGAAAAAGCATTCCAAGCTCGGCGCTCTCAATGGTGACCTGTCCCTGATCCGCGTGGTGTAGGCCAGCAATCGTTTTCAGGAGCACGGTTTTTCCTGATCCAGAGGGACCTACAATAGCGGCTGAACCCCCACGCGGAACGTGGAGATGGACGTCGCTGAATATGCAGCGACCATCGAATGATTTGCCGACGCCTTTGAGGTGAATCACTTCAGGAGATAGGGTAGCAGAATCTCTTGAACCAGAAGCTTTTTATTCAGCGGTAGACGAATTTCCTGTCGGGCTCGCGCCATTCGCTCAGCACGACCCATCCAAAAGTTTCTTTGAAGCACGGGGTCACGCAGGCGCATCCCGACGTATTTTTGATGAGCTGTCAAGAAAGCGTCCTTCAGGGGCTGTTCACGCAGCTGAGACTGCAAGAGTTCCATCAGAAGCGGCTCTAAAAGATCCAGAAGCAGAGTCAGGGATTCGGCGCTGGTCGATGCCCAATCCAGAATACTGTTGAGTTGCTCTGGAGGGTTCTCGAGAAATCGAAGGACTTGAGTTCTGCGATCCCAAGTGGAGTCGTCGGCGAGTTCGAGAGTTCTTTTCCAGCTGCCCTGTCCCAGTTGGAGACAAAGGTCTTGTCGGTCGGGTGAGATCTTTGTCTCATTTAAAAGGCCTTTTAGTGACTGCGCGGAAAATGGCCGTAGACGAATGCGTTGGCATCGCGACACAAGAGTGGGCAAAAGCAGGCTGGAGTCACTCGCCGTAAGAATCAACACCCAAGAAGGAGGGGGCTCTTCGAGAAGCTTGAGCAGTGAGTTTGCGGCTTGAGGGGTGAGTCTTTCAGCATTGGCGATTAGAAAAATACGGTAACTTCCTTCGTGAGCGCCAAAGCCCATCGATGCTTTGAGGTCTCGGAACGACTCGATCTTGAGCTTCTCAAATCCGGATCTGCCATCGTCCGACTCGTCCCCCTCATCGTCTTGCTCTTGAAGGTTGGATTTTGAATTTTGGGGGCCACCAATTTCTTGAAAATCGACCCAGCTTCCTTGTTTGGCTTTAGTGCATGCCAAACATTCACCACAGGGGCCGCCCAGAGATGAGTCATTGGCGGGTTGCTGCTGTGGTGTAGAGGTCTGCGGTGTGTCGCCGAAAAGACCTCCTCCGAATAGATCATTCTCAGGTGATGCAGTAGAGTCGCTGTTGGCATTTACTCGGAATCCGGCTCTTTCGCAAAGAAGCCACTGGGCGAGATGATAGGCGATTTCGCGTTTTCCTACGCCATTCAGTCCGGTTAAAAGTAAGACTGGGGGGACGCGGTTTTGCGATAGCCATTGCTCCGCAAGGGGACGAAGGATCTGTCCGTGGTGATCGGTAACAATTCGCGGCAGAGGCAGGATCGATGGCGAGGAATTTTTTGGAGCTTTCATCGCGTGAACTTCTTTAAAAGGGTTATGGCTAGCGACTCGGCCATTACCTCAGCGGGCTGAGAGTGGGCCTTAATTTTGAGCCAGTTCTTTGGACGGCGCTTCATCGCCTTTCGAAAACCAGCGCGCACTAAGGACTGAAAGGCAACCCCCTCGGCTTCAAAACGATTGGGATCTTTCGCCGAACGGAGTCCTTTTTCTGGGTCAATATCAAGCCAAACGACTAAGTCCGGCTCACGACCATTTGTGGCCAGCGCATTCAAAGCCTCTACTTTTTTCCAAGGCAGACCTCTTGCGTGACCTTGATAAGCGAGTGACGAGTCGGTGAACCGATCGCATAGAACCCATGCGCCGCGCTCGAGTCCTGGAAGGATGATCGCCTG
>JAGWZD010000023.1 GCA_018968995.1 Bdellovibrionales bacterium | reverse complement strand
ATGGATCTTCCCGCCTCAAGATACAGCATTTCGTTTCAGTCCCGTTTAGGTCGAACTCCCTGGATTCGTCCCTTCACTGATCACCATACCGAAGAGCTACTCCGTCAGGGAGTTCGAAAGTTAGTAGTAGCGTGCCCCTCGTTTGTTTCAGACTGCCTTGAAACCATTGAAGAGATCGGAATACGTGAAAAGGAGCGATTTTTAGCCGCTGGGGGTGAAAGCTTCGAACTCGCACCCTGCCTCAATGACTCTTCTAGCTGGGCTCGAAGCCTAGCAGAAATGATTCAAAATTAAGGAGTAAATATGCTGGAACGCCCTCGTCGAAATCGTCGATCCGAGTCTCTCCGAAAAATGCTTCAAGAGACTCAGCTTTCTCAACGCCAGCTTGTACTCCCCCTTTTCGTAAAAGAGGGGGATAAATTGCGAGAGGAGATCCCAGCGATTCCTGGAAGTTATCGACTCAGCATTGATGAGGCACTTCGCGAAGCAGAAAAGGCTGCCGAAAGTGGAATTCTTGGGATTGCTCTGTTTCCTGTGGTGCCGAACGAAAAGAAAGATGCTCGGGCGTCAGAATCCAAAAACCCAAAAGGAATTGCGCCTGACTCGATTCGAGCGATTAAAAAGCGGTTTCCCGAGCTGGTACTTTTTGCTGATGTCGCCATGGATCCCTACTCGAGTGACGGGCATGACGGACTGGTGCACGAAGGCCGCGTCGTCAATGACCCCACCCTGCCCATTCTTTGTGAACAGGCACTTTGTCTCGCGCAAGCTGGAGTCGACTTTGTGGCTCCATCAGACATGATGGATGGCCGAATAGAGGCGATCCGTTCTCATCTCGACTCTCAAGGCTTTAGCGAGACGGGAATTCTTTCTTATACAGCCAAGTACGCATCTTCACTCTATGGCCCTTTTCGGCAGGCACTCGACTCGGCCCCACGTTTTGGCGACAAAAAAACATACCAGATGAATCCGGCCAATCGCATCGAGGCACTTCGCGAAGCCCGGCTGGACATTCAAGAGGGTGCCGACATCCTAATGGTCAAGCCTGCGCTTTCCTATCTAGATATCATTAGTGATCTTCATCATCACTGCGATGTTCCGATCGCCGCCTACCAGGTCAGTGGTGAGTTTGCGATGATTCATGCGGCTGCTCGAATGGGATGGATCGATCTGGATCGCGCACTTCAAGAGTCTCTCTTGTCGATCCGAAGAGCTGGCGCTCAGATTATTTTTACCTATGCAGCCTTAAGTGTGAAAGCGAACTAGCTCCACATTCCGTCGAGGTGATCGAGAAGATCATCAATCGGTATGACTAGATGCTCAGGCCGACCGATCTCACTGAGGCCGATAAACTGAATCTCGCCTGAGGCAATCGCTTTTTTATCTCTCAGAATATAGCCAGCTGCTCGGTATCGCTCCATCCGAAGCGAGTCCAACTGAGACAAGCTGAGTCCCCAGTGTCCACTCAGCACATGCTCGAGCGCAAAAAATCGCTCACTACTGAGTAGTCCTTCGCACCAGCTCACCCACAACGCGAAAAACAATCCTACTCCTAGGGCTTTTCCGTGCGAAATTCCGTGAGCAGACTCTAAAGCGTGCCCCAAAGTCTGGCCTAGACCTAAAACACTCAGAGTACCTTTGGTTCCAAGGGGGTCTAGGCGAACCAAACGAAGCTTAGCCTCGATCACTATTGGTAAAAGCTTCCACAGGCGCTCTGGGGACCAAGTGACAGGCTTCTTGCCGCTGACTCCGGAAGCTTTCCAAACCGTGGCATCCAGAAGCGCCATCCGTGCTGCATCACCTAACGCCTCTTGAAGCCGGGCGCCTTTTTGATTTCTGAAGAAATCCTGAATAATCCACGCCTCTTTTGCAGGATGAAACGTACTCAGAATATTCTTCACACCCGCAGCATTCAGCCCCGTGCGACCGCCGTGAGCGGAATCCATTGCCGAAATCCAGGTCGTTGGCACATGGATTAGATCCACACCTTGCAGAAACGTGGACGATAGAAATCCTACGAAATCGCCAACCGTGCCCCCGCCTACAGCATAAAAGCGGGTTCTACCTTCGATAAAAGGTGTCTGAGTCTCGAAGATCTTTTGGATCGTCTTTTCCAGTGATGGAGCAGACTTCAGTGCCTCTCCGGCTTGAAGCGGTATCTGAAGATCAAATTTTTTCAGCCAAGTCTTTAATCCTGGTATCTTCGTCAAAGCCTGATCGTAGAAAACCACATTCATCATTGATGAATCGGGAGACACCCGAGAGAAGTTAGAAAAGAACTGTACACGAGTCGAAACAGGATTCTTCAGCGACATGCCGCCCTCCACTTTTCTCTTCGATTAAATTCTTCCCGCAATTTCGAGGCTTCGGCCTGGGCTTCGGCACTCGTTTTGCCTAGCTCTTCGGCCCAAGCTGAAGCCAGTTCATCGACCCAAGGAAGTCCGTGATCGGCACGGGCAAAGAATAAAGGTAGCCGTCGAAAGTAAAAATCCTCAAGACGAACGACCATTCCATGCCGAATAGAAAAGCGCAGCTGCGCCTCTAACCGAGGAAATCCTTCTGGACAGGGTTGACGCGCCTTTTTTCGCTCTTTCAACTCATCATCAATTGAAAGAATCTCGAGAGCTTCAGCGCCATAGCGATCCCAAAGCTCCTTCTCAATCTCAGAAGACCGCGGATTCTCTCGGGCACGCTGTAATTCTGCCGGAGTCACTCGCGGATTCACGACGTTTTTTGTCGAAAATCGCATTTTCTGGCGTTCCTGAAGAACCCGATTCTTACTTAATGCGAAAGCCACGATCTCTTCAGCCATGGTTCGATGCGTGGTGTATTTTCCGCCAGCCACGAGCACCGTGCCCCCGGGGCCCGAATCAATGTGATGCTCTCGACTCACCTTTTGCAGGGACTTCGAATCTGCCAACTCACCCGCACCTACTGGAGGAATGGCTAGCGGACGTACCCCAATATACGCGCTCAAAATGTCGCCCACTTGAAAGCCAACAGTTGGAAAATATCGATTCAGTAATCCCAGCAAATACTCAATATCGTCTTTTCCTATTTCGGCCCGATCAGGATCTTGTGGAGTAGGACCATCGGTGGTGCCCACAATCAGCACACCTGCTCCAAAATCGGGACGCGGAATAACGAATGAGATTCTTCCGTCTTTTTGCTCGCTCATGACCATGGCGCCTGGAAGCGGAAGCTTCTTCAGGTCAAAAATCAAATGTACGCCTTTGCTCGGAGCAAGCCAATTTCTCCACTCTTTCTGCTCAGGCCCTGAAGCAAGCTTACGGCCGAGCTCATCAGTCCAGGGTCCAGCGCAAACAATCACTTGATCTGCTAGAACACACCCCTGCTTGCCTGATTCAAGATCTCGAAACTCAAAGCCCTGAATCCTTCCCTCTTGCCAAAATGGGGTCGTGGCCTCGACGTAATTGGCCACTGCGGCCCCAAAACGAGAGGCGTCTCGTAAAATTTCTACCCCAAGAACGTCATCCCACATGCTGGCGTCATAATATCGAAATCCGCCTTTGAGCCCATCCTTACGAAGCTGAGGTAAGTCTTGAAGCAACTTTTTCTTGGAAAACGACCGGTGATAGCCCGGTGTTCTAAAAAGAGCCAGGAGATCATAAAGCCACATTCCGATACCCAAAAGGGTTTTCCCAGTTCGATCCCCTTCATACACTGGAAAATAAAACGGTAGCGGGCGAACCATATGAGGAACATTTTTCAGCAAAAGTGCTCTCTCGGTTAACGCCTCAAACACCAGCTTAAATTCAAAGTTCTCGAGGTAACGAAGGCCTCCATGAATCAACTTCGAGCTTCGAGAAGAAGTGCCATAACTAAAATCCCGGCGCTCGAGCAGGGCCACGGAAAGCCCGCGGCTTACGCAATCGCGGGCCACTGCTGCTCCGGTGATTCCGCCTCCGACCACAAGAACATCAAACTTTTCTTGAGAAAATCTCTCTAAAGTTTCTTGTCGTTTTCGAGGTGAAAACTCTGCCTGCGACTGCATGATCTACCCTCTACCGTTTTGCGGTGATCGAAACACCGAGCTCTGCCAATTGCTCAGCACTCACCTCTGAGGGTGACTCTGACATCAAGCAAGTACCCCTTTGAGTTTTCGGAAATGCCATGACATCGCGAATCGGCCCGACGCCACAAAGAAGAGCCGCAAGTCGATCCACTCCGAAAGCCATACCCCCGTGAGGAGGAGTGCCGTACTGGAGGGCTTCTAAGAAAAATCCGAATTTATGCTGAGCTTCCTCTGGGGTGAGGCCCAAAATCTTAAACATGGCTGCTTGAACATCGGGCCGATAAATACGCATGCTTCCGCCGCCAATTTCGACCCCATTTAAAACCATGTCGTACGCACTAGCTTCGATGTGTTCTAAGTTCCTGCTGGCCACGAAATCGTCGAAATGCTCGGGCTTAGGCGAAGTAAACGGATGATGGCAGGCATAGAAACGTCCATCGCGGTCATCAAACTCTAGAAGTGGAAAATTCACCACCCAAAGAAATGCGGGCTTTCCTTCGCCGAGTTTCGGCATCAGACCCTCACGAGCCCCTACGCTCAAGCGAATCGCTCCGAGTGATTCACAAACCACCTTATTTTTTCCATCAGCCACAATCAAAACAAGATCGCCCGACTTCAACGAAAGACGCGAGACCAGGGCCTTTTTCTCTTCTTCAGAGAAAAATTTTGCCGCCGGGCTTTGAAGTTCGCCGTCTGCTAAGGTCTTGATCCAAAGCAAACCCTTGGCTCCATGGGTTGCTGCAAGTGCTTGCAGCTCATCTAAATCTTTACGCGAGTACTTTTCTGCAGAACCGGGAATAACGATTCCACGAATTGAGCCCCGATTTCCGCGCGCGCTCGTTTTTAGGGCGTTACTAAAAACCTGAAAAGAGCTTTTTTCAAAAAGAGCTGATAAGTCTTGTAGCTCTAGACCAAAGCGCACATCAGGCTTGTCGCTACCAAAGCGACTCATCGCTTCTTTGTAAGGCATTCGCGGAAATGGAGTTTGAATGTCTTGATTCAAAATCTCTTTCCACAGCTTTTTCATCATCTCTTCGAAAATCGGAAAGAAGGCTTCTTCATCTAAAAAAGAAGTCTCGATGTCGATTTGAGAAAACTCGGGCTGACGATCTGCGCGCAGGTCTTCATCTCGAAAACACCGAGCGATTTGGTAGTACCGATCCATTCCACTGATCATTAATAGCTGCTTCAAAGTCTGAGGCGACTGAGGAAGAGCATAGAACGTTCCTGGATTCAGTCGACTCGGCACGATGAAATCTCGCGCTCCCTCAGGAGTCGACTTGTAAAGGATCGGGGTTTCGACCTCGCAGAAGCCGTGGGCATCTAAGTGATTACGCACGATCGACAACATTCGATGTCGAGTCACTAGGTTTCGTTGCAGCGAAGGACGCCGAAGATCGAGATATCGGTACTTCAGACGGAGGTTCTCGGCGACTTCGGCCTCATCATCGATCACAAAAGGTGGCGTCTTGGCTTCGGAAAGGATTTTTAAATCAAAAGCCAAAAGCTCTACCGCGCCTGTCGCCATCGCCTTATTGGCCATCGCCCCGGGACGCACGCGCACTTTTCCTTTGACCCAAATCACGTACTCGCCTCGAAGGCGGCCCGCCAACTCGTGAAGCCCGCTCGCTCCGGATTTTTCTGCAGGATCGAAAGTGATTTGAGTCATTCCGTGGCGATCTCGCAGATCGATAAAGATCAGCCCGCCGTGGTCACGACGCTTGCTGACCCAGCCACAGAGGGTCACTTCCTTTCCATCATGGGTTGCACGCAATTCTCCACAAGTATGCGATCTTACAGTACGTTGCATTTGCTCATCATGAGGCATGTTGCTTGTAATTTCTATGGTTTGTGACGCTTTCGAGGCGAGCATTTTGGAGGTTCGGGCAAGCCGCTAGCTGGGAGGAACTCTGGGATGCCTCGCAGTATTTTGACCGGTTTTCCGAGCTGGTTGAAGACGCAGAGCATTGGGTCCTGATCGTCGGCTGGCAGCTCGACTCTCGCCTTCCGCTATTACGTCCGAATCGCCTCGATCCTCTCCAACCGCCCGCGTATGAAACGCTCCGCGAGAAACTCCTGAGGCTCTGCCAGAGCCGCCCCCACCTGCGATTTTATCTTCTGCTTTGGGACCACCCTTCGTTTTACATCCCCCAACGCGAATGGCTACAGACTCGGGTCTGGGAAGAGCTTCATCCTCACGTGCACCTGGTTTTTGATAGCCGCCATTCTTTTGGCGTTTCTCACCACGAAAAGATCGTCATGATCGACGGAAGGTTTGCGCTGACCGGCGGGGTCGACCTGTGCGCAGACCGATGGGATAGCCCTCAGCACCTTGTTCGTGATCCCAGGCGCTCACTAGATCGGCATCACGAGGTCCACGGCCCCTACCATGAGCTAGGGGTTCAAGTCAGTGGACCGATCTGCTCGCTGATCCATCAGCACCTTCGCAGGCGCTGGCGCCTGCTCAGCACGATTCCTTTTCCTGATCCCATGATCGCTCTTCCTGAACACACCCCAGAGCAGGGCCATCGCGTTTGGCTCAGTAGAACACGCTCCAGCGTAGACCCGGGTGAATCTCATCATCCGATCGTCCGAGAGATCGAGTTTCTCTTTCGAGATCTGATTTTAAATGCTCAGAGTGAGATCTGGATGGAAGGGCAATACTTTTGGTCCAGACACGTGGCCTCTGCCCTTCAGCAACGAATTCAACGGGCCACCACCCCACTGAAGATCACCCTGATTCTTGCTGATCTTTCAAACCTCAAGATGCTTGCCGCCCGAATGTCGGGGTATCAAGCCCAATTGCTCGCCGAGCTCGAGCGCGCCGCCTTGAAAAAAACTGACCTCGTACGCCTTCAGGTCTATCGCCCCTACACGAAAAGCCGCCCCATCTACGTCCACTCTAAGCTGCTTCTCACCGACGATCAGTTCATCAGTATCGGTTCAGCCAATTTTTCAGCTCGTGCGCTTCGAATGGATTCAGAACTGATGCTGACTTTCGAGGCCACCAATGAGAATGAAAAAAAACATATTGCGCGATTTAAAAAAAATCTCTCTCGCCACTGGGACTCGCTTTCGCTATCGAAGGTAGACTCGATCACCGAAGCTACGATGATTACCCAACGAGACCCCGTGCTGAGCCGAATCGCTTGGCATCGATGCGTGGACCCTGAGATTCCTTATTTTCATCGATTTAAACGACGAATTTACGCTCGACTGGAGAAACGCACGACGCGGTATATCACCCAGGTGGCCGCGATTGTAATTTCATGGACCCTAGGCTTCACACCGCTAGCGATTTTCTTTTATCCAAAAAGCACTCATCTCGGACTTTTAGGTTGGATGCTTTGCGCGCTCATTTTTTCGGTTTGGCTGATGCCGGTTCCGTTTATTGCATTGATTCTTGCCGCCCCCCTTCAAATGGAAAGTCGAATCGCTTCAGAAGTGGTGGTTCTGTCTTGGTGGATGGCTGGAATAGTATCCATCAGCTGGGGACGTGTTTTTCCAAGTATTTTAAAGCACTGGACCACTCGTCGATCTCCGATCGCCATTCGTGATTTCGGAAAGAGAAAATTTGTCTCTGCCCTTCGGGCATGGATCAATCCTCGATTTAGAATTTACGACAAACTTCTGTGGCAGAGTCAGTACTGGATTCCCATTCCTTGGTTTATTTTGATCCATGGAATGATCATCAGCAGCATCTTGTTTTGGATTGTAAAGAGCATGAATCAGGTGGTGCGCTGATGAAACTTCGAGTGCTGACCTATAATATCCATAAAGGCTTTCATCATTTAAAACGAAAAAAAGTGCTTCATCTCATGAAAGAAGCCATCCATGATGTTCATGCTGATCTCGTGTTTCTTCAGGAAGTTCTCGGTCTAGACATTCAAGAGAACCACTCTCAGCTGGAGTACCTCGCTGATGATCTGTGGCACCATCATGCCTATGGAAAAAACGCCATCAGCTCTTTGGGACATCATGGAAATGCGCTGATGAGTAAATATCCGATTGAGTCGTTTGAAAACGTAGATATCTCTACGAATAAACTTGAACGACGGGGAATTTTACATGCAACCCTTCGAATTCCAGAGGTTCATCAAAGTATTCATGCGCTCTCCATTCATCTGGGACTACTTGAGGCCGAGCGACGAAGCCAGATTCGACGAGTTTGTCATCGCATTTACCGGATGATTCATCGACACGAGCCTGTAGTGATGGGAGGAGACTTTAACGACTGGAGAGAACGCGCCAGTCCAATCTTTGAAAAAAGACTCGACGTTCATGAGGCCTATCAAAAAATCACGGGCGAGCATGCTCGCACTTTTCCGATTTGGATGCCCACCCTGAGGCTGGACCGAATTTATACCCGAGGATTTTCGGTTCGAGAGGCACGGGTTCTTACCGGATCACCCTGGAACCGGCTTTCAGATCATGTGGGACTTTACGCCGAGCTGGCACTCAATGAGGAAGACAAGTGAGCGGCGCTTTGGATAATTTCTAGAAGCTCATCAATACTGTAGGGCTTCGAAAGAAAAAGAGCCCCAGGAATGCCACTGGCCCGTCGTAAACCCTCTTGGGCTGCTGAAATCACAACCGTCGGAGGAGTTGCTCCAAAGCGACTATGGATTCGCTCTTGAATTTCCTCACCTGTTTCTTCGAGAAGGTTTAGATCCAGCAAAACCACATCGGGCCAGTTTCCTAAAGTGCGTTCCAGGTAGGCCAACGCTTCTTTTCCGTTCGAGGCCAGATCGGCTTGATGATGGTAGGCCTCAAGCACAATGCCGAGCGTCTCTCGAATCGATGAATCGTCTTCAATCACTAAAACGCGCATTCCAGCCCCCCGCTTTGGGTGCTCACGCCTTTGCATATCCAGGACCACTTCAAGACTTAAGGAGAGGCGGCAGATGAACGCTTAGCTTCAGCGCCGAGGACGCGAAGCGGCGCTGAGGAAGAAATATTGATCTTCTCCTGCAGCTGTTTGGAGGTCTTCCAGTTTCCCACCGCGCTGTCGTCGGCGGTTTCTTCGGGATCATGTCCGGCCTCCAGCATCGGCTGCGCGCGAGCCGAACCCTCATACTCCTCTTCTTCAGAGGGCTCGATATCCCAATCCGGATCAGACCGCAGATTCGGGCATCCTGGTGCTCCAGGAGCATCGCCCACACGAATATGGAGATGACTCTTATGACCCCGAATATGCTTCACGAAGGGGCGAATTCGCTGCCACTCTTCATCATGAGCCCCGGCCTTTGCGAGCTTGCGAATATGGCGCTGATCGACAAAGACGGCTTTGACGCATGCAAAAGGATTCGAGAAGAGCTTTTTCAGTAACCACAGATTGGCTTGAGGATCAAAATGGGCGCTGAAGGCATTGAGCTCTTGAGCGCCGACCCGCAAATTTAAGAATCCAATGTCTGCATCCTGACCATTAGTGTGCGAGGCGTGCCCGCGCCGACCGCGGCGCCCCGAAATGCAGCCTCCACGGGGCGCTGAAAGATCGCCAACATTGATGCGTACACCCGAGTAGTTGGTTCCTGTGAATTCTCGGCCAATCTCACGACCGACCCACTCGAGGGCTCCGACTAGGCCATCGGTACCGAAATTGGTGCACCGATTGGGGTTTCGAATTAGCATGCGATTTTCACTGGTCGGAACCAGGGGGCGACCATGAACCAGAAAACCCTGATTCACGCTGCAATAGTGTCGGGACTGCTGGAAATTCGAGCGCTTCTCCCACCATGCGCCTGTTTCGCCCTTTTTCGTGAGCTCAATGTAACGGCGCTGATCGGAAGTCATTTCGTCGCAAAACGTCCACTTGATTCGAAGAGGCGAGCACTTTGCTGCAGTTCGGCGAGTGAAAACAGGAACCCGCTCACAGCACGCCTTGCCGCGGTACCCGTACTCCGGATCCCATTTCGAGCAGAAGCCATGGTCTGGGCCGTTTTCTGCGACTGGCAGGTACTCAGAAACTGGAGCTTCTGGAAGAAAGTTATGCTCGATGGGGCTTTGAGCCCAAAGCGAGCTCGAGCTAAAAAGCACTGCTCCCGCGAGAACTGCGCAAAGCCTTCCAAATTGGCGTAGCGACATTACTCAAGGATAAGAGCCGAAGCCCCTTGGGTCAAGATTTCAACCTGCTTTTCTAAGTCCCGAAGCTGCTCTTCCCAATAACGAGCAGTGTTGAATTGAGGAAACGCCGCTGGAAACGCCGGATCCTTCCAGCGCCGTGCAATCCATGCCGCGTAGTGAATGAAGCGAAGCCCGCGAAGTCCTTCAATCAATCCGATTTGTGTTCGATCAAACACTCGAAACTCTTCATACCCGGCAAGAAGATCCTCCAGTTGTGCACGAGCTTCGTCGCTCTGCGACGGACGTCCTGGCAAGATGAGCCAAAGATCTTGAACTGCGGGGCCATTGACCATGTCGTCGAAATCCAGAAAAAACGGCCCGCGGTCATTCCAAAGTAAATTACCTAAATGACAATCCCCATGCACTCGGTGCAAGGAAAGCGCTGCAAATCGTGGCTCAAGCCAAGCACAAAGAGCACGGGCGGCGGTTTCGTAGCGTGTTCGAAATTCCAGCGGCAGCCAATCGCCGTGCAGTAAGAACTCCAGATTCTTCAGCCCATAGGCCTCAGGAGTGAGCCGAATGCGGTGAGGCGCTTTTCGAGACGAGCCCACCACGTGCATTCTGCCCATCAATCTTCCCAGTCGCACGAGTTGCTCGCTGGTCAGTTCTTCAGGAGCCCGTCCCCCCACTCGAGGAAATATCGTGTAAAAAATGCCCTCGGCCGTTTGACGAAGCGTCGAGCCATCAGAAAACGGCATCGGCCCTACGGCAGGAATTTCGGCCTCAATTAGATCAGCAATAAACTGATGCTCTTCGAGGATCTGCTCGCGCGACCAACGCCCCGGGCGGTAGAACTTCGCAATACGCCTCTCGGGGCGTCCTTGGTCATTCTCGATCTCGACGTCATAGACGCGGTTTTCGTAGCTATTGAGCGCCATGCAGCGCCCGGTACAAACCAGGCCCGACTCTTCAACCGATCGAAGCACGACATCTGGGGTGAGAGAGAAAAAAAACTCTTCAGACATGGCCTTCACCCTCACTACTTCCTCGCTTGCGGCGCTCACGCTCGAGTTGTTCAAAAAGCGAATCAACTGGGGTATCGAGCTTTTTATCGCGATTGCAATCTTTACACGCGCACACAATATTGCCCTTGGCGCTGGTGCCGCCGCGCGCCAGAGGAATCAAGTGATCCATCGTGAGCTGGGCGGCTGAAAATTTTTTCTGACAATAATGACAAGTGCCCCGATTCACCTGATCAAGCCACCAGCGCGTCTTTCGAAGCTCTCGGGCTTTCTCGCGTTCGCGCTTCAGACGAGCCGGGTCGGTGTGGCTCGAATTTAGCTCGTGATACTTTCTGGAGTTCTCGCCCATGAGTTCTTTTTAATCATTGGACGGGCCTTGGGCTCAAGAGAATAGACCCGGTACGGAGCGCGAATCACCGGATAAGCCACGTTTCGCACTGGAACGCCTCCGGAGGTCACTCCCTGCTCTTGCCCGCGATGGGCATGCCCGTGAATGGCTAAATCGACCCCGAAAAAATCCAGCGGCTCTGCTAAGTGGTAGCTTCCTAGAAACGGAAAAAGTTCACGCTTTTCGCCCTGAAGGGTTCCTTCAATAGGACTAAAATGCGTTAAAACGACTTTAAAATCGCCCTTCAGGCCCTCGAGCGACTCGGCCAATCGTTTGCCTTGTTTTCGGGCGTGTGATGCAAAAAGCTTCATTTCAGGCTCACCAAATTCACACCCACAAGCCCCGAGAAAGCCTCCGCCGAAGCCCTTGATTCCGGCAATGCCGAGGCAAAACCCACGAACCTGAATTTCAACGGAATGCCCCTCGAGCACACGAACCCCGTGATCTTCCATTTGATCGGCAATGCGCCGCTCTTGACCCGATTGGTACTCGTGATTTCCGAGCACTGCAAAGATCGGAAGCCTGCAGTAGCGAATATCTTCGAGAAATGAAGCGATTTCCTCAAGCCTGCCGGTACGGGTGAGGTCTCCCGCAAAAAGTAAAACATCGGCCTCTTGAATCAAGGCGGCGTAGGATTCCTGAAACCCAGGGTTCGGGCGCGTTCCATAGTGCAGATCACCCACCGCAGCGATACGAATCACGCGGCCTCCGTACTCCAAGAAAGGGGCTCTAAGACGCGCACTTGATTTTCAATTCGTCCTTCCGGAAAGCGCTTTTTGGCAAGAATCGTCAGGCGCTCGCGGGCCTCTTCGGTCATGGCCTCGCCCTGAAGCACAAGATAAGGCACCCCCAGGCGCATTTCGCCCGAGATGCTCACGGCCAGCTCGCCGAGGCGCTCATCTAAGGCGAAGTCCTCCTGAAGTCGCTCGATTTCGTAACGCAAGATGCTTTCCATGGGCCGAAGCTCTCGCCGAGCCCGAGGGGCTCGAAGCGACGGGGCAGGGGCTTGCGCACTAAAGATGAGTTGGTACAGCCGGCTCACGACAAAATCGGGAACACCCAGGTCGCTCGACTGCGCGTACAGAAGCAGACTTAAGAGCCTGCGAGGAGCTAACCGCGCGCGTTGAAGCAGGTACTCCCAGTCGAGCTTCGCGTATGAGATCAACGCCAAAGCGTCATGCCAGTGTCCGGGCGTGAACTCGCTATGAGCGAGCGCCTTAATGAGAATCAAATCTTCGGGCGACACCAATCGTAGCTGCTTACCATGAAACTCGGCTTGGGTTTGGTGCTCGAGCATTTGGGGGTCGAGGTAGACCTCGCCTTTGGATTTAAAAATAATATCGACCAAGATTCCCTCTTGAAAGGCTTTATAGAGCCAAATCGGATCGGTTTTTTCAGTCTCAAAGCCACTCGCTTTCAAGGCTTGAAGCACCCGCTCGCGGTCTTCCGGGCGAATGAGAATGTCGATATCCGCCGTTGATCGAGGCCGCCCGAGCCCGCCCGACGCCACCCCACCAATAAAAAGATAGGGAATCGACGTGGGCTCGAGAGCATCGACGACCGCTTGAAGCACGCGATCAAAACGCTCAGAGAGTTCGGGAACCTCGGTTGAGACCGCTTTGAAAGAATCCATTCGACCTACTGCCATCAAGTTTCGCGCCGCCCGAGCGTGCGGTCCGAGCGTTGCAAAAAGCCAGATCATGCATTTTCCAGAAGATGAAAAAGAAAAGGAAACTCCGACTCACCCTCCACGTGCTCGAGGCACTGCGGCCATGGATCCCGAAACGCGTCATCAAGTGGCTCGTAAGGGAGGGCTGGCTGTGTCTCGAAACAAGCAGCATATGGCCGAGATCGGCCGCAAGGGAGGGCAAGCGGTTTCAAAAAATCGCGAACACATGGCCCAGATTGGACGAAAAGGAGGCGAAGCCTCACGCCGATCGCGGGCTGCCGAAAGCACCGCAGCCGCTGCCATGGGGCCCGCCGCAGAAAAGCCAGGGCTGACGAAAAAAGGCCCTGAGCCAGAATCTGGTGGTTCAGGCTGAGCGCCGGATCGATCGAAAAGAAAAAGGGAGACTCATCCGTGAGTCTCCCTCTCTCTGATTTCCGCATGAGCTTGGGGGCAAGCCCCGGTCGCTCAGACGAACTTTCTTACCAGCGGTAGGTCAGGCCGGCGTTGGCGAATAGATTCTCATCGACGCCGAATTTACCTGCTGTGTTGTTTCCAACCACCATGTCCAGATCGGCCTTGCCCATCTTGAACGTGCCACCCAGGGTGGTAGTGGTGGTCACAGCCTGATTTCGGACCATCAGGTCGTGTTTGAAACCTGCATGCACGGCCAGCCAAGAGGCTGCATCCGCAGATGCCGAGATCTCCACTGGAATCACAGAGCTCTTTGACACTACGCCAGCCACTCCAGTGCTTTTCCAATAACTGAGCGAGTAATCGAGCTTCACATCGCCCATCTTAGCCATGCGCCCTACACCCAAGCCATAGGCTTTAAATGACTCTGATACGCTATTAACCTTGAGAGCACGATAAGCGGCATAAGGTCGCCACTCACCAAAGTGATAGCGGGTACCCACGGTCATATCGGTGGCTTTTGTCTCTGTTGCTGCGCCATCTGTATTCTTGATCGCGTAGCTCACAAACGGTTCGAAGTCCGACACGATCACGCCGGCTTTCAAGTTGGTATACTTTCCAGAGCTAGTATTGAAAGCATGAGTTAATCCTACACCCCACTTCACGCCCATTTCGCCACCGAGAACCAAATCCACCGTCTGATTCACGACACCCATCGCCCCAAAAGGAGCAGCCGGGGATGTTTGTGCAACTGGGCGATTCAAGAACACGCCCAGATTGAAGTTTGCCACATCAGTCACGAAACCAGCTGATGTTCCCGAGCCAGCACCGTTTTCGATCACAAGATAGTTCTTCTGGCCGTTGATGAATGCAGGGTTCCAGAACATATTGTATTCATCGTCAGTGTAGAAGCTTCCGCACATTCCACCTGCGCAGAGAATCCGGCCTCCATCACCACCACCAGAAATAATATTATGAGCCTGAGATGCAAAAGCGCTGGCCGAAACCAGGCTGAGAGCGAGTACTGCTACGATTTTCTTAGTCATTATGAATGACCTCCGTTTAGT
>JAGWZD010000360.1 GCA_018968995.1 Bdellovibrionales bacterium | reverse complement strand
CCATTACCGAAGAGCATGCCCGGCCGAGCCGAAACCTCGCTTCGAGGGATGACACGCCTAATCTTAAGACGCTCTGAGGTCTCTTCGAGCATCACACTGGTACCCGGCCAAGGCGTAAATGCACGCACTTGACGGTCAATTTCTAGGACGGTTTTGGAGCAATCGATCCGTTCCATGTCTTTAGTGAGCTTGGAAGCCATCGTCACCCCAGACTCATCCTGAGGAACGCCTCGAAGCGTCCCTAAGACCAGTCCCTCAATCGTTTTTGCCAAAGCCTTTGCTCCAAGCATGGCCAATCGATCATGGAGGGTTTGAGAGGTATCGTCCGGGAAAATGGCGGTCTTCTCAACCACGAGGACATCTCCAGCATCAAGCTTCGCAACCATTTTTTGGGTACTCACGCCCGTTTCAGGATCCCCACTCAGGATTGCCCACTGAATCGGAGCAGCTCCACGCCATCGAGGCAGAACGGAAGCGTGAACATTGATGCAGCCCAGCGGTGGAAGATCCAGAACGTTTTGCTTCAGGATTTGCCCGTAGGCGACCACGATCACTAACTCGGGACGGAGGGCTTGTAGGCGCTCGTATTCTCCAGGCTGTGAAAGTTTCTCGGGTTGAAAAATATCGATCCCGAGCTCAATGGCCTTTTGCTTCACTGGAGGAGCCTTGAGCTCCATTCCTCGTCCAACCGGTCGGTCTGGCTGGGTGTATACGGCGACAAGATCACAAATTTGATGAGCTGCGGCCAGTGAGGGGATGGCAAACTCCGGAGTGCCCATGAATACGGCGCGCGGCCTACGAAACATCGCTAAAGCCCCTTCTTGCGTGGGCCACCCAGATCATGAAGATCGGAGCCCGGACCTAGGTCTCCGCGTGCCTCTCGCTCTTGGCGCTCGGCTAGTAACTTCTTCTTCACCATCTTTTTCTTTAATGGGCTCAGTCGATCAATAAAAAGCTTTCCATCCAGATGATCAAGCTCATGCTGAATGCACACGGCCAGGAGCCCATCTGCATCGAGTGTCTTGGTCAGACCATCGATATCCAAATACTGAAGTTTAATTTTCTCTGCCCGCTCAACCTCAGCAGTGTACTCGGGTACTGAGAGACACCCCTCACTGAAGAGGATCTTCCCCTCTCGATAGAGAATTTCTGGATTAATCAAAATCCGAGGATTTTTGTTAGTAATCACTCCGCCGCTCGTTACTTCAGCTCCAGTCGGCATCTCATCGATTCCATCGGCAACTTCCTGGACATCGAAGTCGGTGTCTACTACGACGATTCGCTCCAGCAGGCCCACTTGGTTTGCCGCAAGACCAATTCCTGGAGCCTCGTACATGGTTTCGAGCATGTCATCGGCTAGTCGACGATAAGACTTCTCCACTCGAGCCACGGGGCTCGCTTTCTGAGACAGAACGGTATCAGGGAAAGTATAAATTTTGAGCTTAGCCACGCGTTTACCAAGTACAGATTAGGCTCTCTGCCGAGCCATCAACAAAACTACTACACCCATGAAGATCATACTGGGAAGCCAAGCGGCAAGCCATGGACTTAGCGCGCCATTGAGGCCCAGAGATAAGCTGATGGAATAGAAAAGCCAATAGAAAAAGGTCACCATCAGCCCAAGGCCCAGGTCTCTCCAAAGCCCCCCGGAGCGCCGATTCCCTAAGGCAAACGGTAAACCCAACCAGCACATAATAAGAGGGATGAAGCAAAGCGCTATTCTGGAGTGAAACTTCACCTCAAAGCTTCTTGTATTAGTTCCTGTTAGTTTGATGCGGCTAATATAATTCCACAGCTCTTTTAAGCGGAGCGTATCCACCTCTTTTTCAATCTCTTGAAAGTCCTTGGGGGTCTCAGTAATGAGAAGTTCCTTCTCATCAAAGCGCTGGGACAACGGAAAATCATTTCCAGACTCAAATACCGTAACGCTGCCATTCTGAAGGGTCCAACCTTGAGAAGTATGAACCCCTTTTTGAGCGTGAACGAGCTGAACCAGCTGAAACTTCTCGTCTAGGGTATACACTGACATTCCATAAATTGTTCGTGATGTCGAATCAAACGACCTCAGATTGAAAATCAGATTGTTCGATCGGTACCAAATTTTGTCGCGCTTCACGTCCAGGAAAAAGTCGGGCCGCTTCTTCATCACGTGCCAGTAATAAGCAGTGCGTTTTTTTACAAAAAGAGGGGAAATACGATCCTGGAATACGAGCAGCAAACAGCACAGTACGAAAACCACAGCGCCCAGGGTGGCGACCATGCGAGTTTTTCCAAAGCCGACAGAAAAAAAAGCAACAAGTTCTCCGGTTCTCGAAAAACCGGCCAATGTGACTACTGTGGCCATGA
>JAGWZD010000022.1 GCA_018968995.1 Bdellovibrionales bacterium | reverse complement strand
TTTGCAGCCCGACTTTGGATCCACCATGGTGATTGTCGGAGTCTCTTTCATCCTGCTTTTTCTTGCGGGTGTTCCCATGGGCTTTGTTGGAGGCATGCTTGCACTTGGAGCTTCGGCTGCAGCATTTCTAGTGATGAGTTCGGGCTACCGTCGCGCTCGTCTTATGGCATTCCTAGACCCTTGGCAGGATCCAGCGGGCAAGGGCTTCCAGGTGCTTCAAAGTATGGTCGGTCTACATTCAGGCAGTATCACTGGAGTGGGACTGGGGAACGGTAAAGAAAAACTTTTGTTTCTACCTGAGGCCCATAACGACTTTATTTTTTCGGTTATTGGAGAAGAGCTGGGCTTTGTCGGAGTTGCCGCTGTTATCATATGTTTTCTTGTTCTTGTTTACCGAGGACTTCTCGTTGCTAGAAGGTGTCGCGAGACACGAGGGGACTACTTCGGAATGCTCCTCGCCTCAGGGATAACGCTACTTCTGGCACTTCAGGGAATGATCAATATGGCTGTGGTGATGGGTTTGGTTCCCACAAAAGGGTTAGCGCTACCATTTATTAGCTACGGTGGTTCAGCGTTGGTCGTTGATTTATTTGCGGTAGGGGTACTCCTGAATATTTCGCGCGAAACAGCTGGAAAAGCGACATGACGGTCTTCTTCTCTGGCGGGGGTACGGCCGGGCATATTTATGCGGGAATAGCTCTCGCAGATCGTCTCAAGTCTATATTTCCAGAGGCACAAATTCACTTTGTGGGCGCCCGCGGCGGAATGGAGGAGCGCCTTGTTCCAAAATCCGGCTATCCACTGCATCGTGTTCGAATTGGTTCCTGGAACGGAGTTTCGGTTTCACGCAAACTCAGAACTTTAGCCCAGATACCGTGGTCTTTTGTTCAGGCGTTCGCGCTTTTACTAAAATATCGACCTCAAATAATATTTGGAGTTGGCGGCTACGCCTCATTTCCTGTGGTGCTCATAGCGGGACTCATCAGCTGGATTTGGGGCGGTAAAGTGGCTGTTTTAGAACAAAATGTTTTGCCAGGTCTGACAAATCGAATTTTAGGACGAGTCTCTTCAAAAGTATTTGCAGCTTTTCCAGGCTCAGAAAAAGTGTTCGGCCAAAAAAAAGTGATGGTCACTGGCAATCCGATTCGTCTAAGCATCAAGCGACTTACTCCAGCATCACGAGATCCATTTACTGTTTTTATATTTGGAGGTAGCCAAGGAGCAGTTGGAATCAACTCACTGGTTATTGAAGCCCTGCCTTTTCTTCAAAAACAGGGTATTGGATCGGGCGGTGAACTTCGTTTTATTCACCAGACCGGAGAGAGAGACTTTGATCGAGTCAGGGCCGCTCATGAAAGATTTGGTTTCAAGAGCCGGGTCGAAAAGTTCATTTATGACATGCCAGAGTGCTACGCTCAGTCCAGTCTTCTCATTTGCCGAGCCGGCTCTTCAACGCTCTCAGAAATCGCTGCCGTCGGACGAGCTGCGGTACTAGTCCCCTTGGTTTCTAAAGATAGACATCAGGAGTATAATGCTGAGCTGTTTTGTAAGTCCGGGGCCTCAGAGCTGAGGCTTCAGCCGAACACAAGCGGAGAACAGCTGGCTCAGCTCATTCGCGAGCTGTCACAGGATGCGGAACGCATTGAGAGCATGGAAAAATCTGTGATTCAGTTTTCGCGTCCAGATGCTGTGGATCGTATTCTTAGCGAGCTCATTCCAGGTTTGCTCGAGACTCCAAGGATATGAGCTTCAGGAAAGATCCTAAAGATTTCAGACTACATTTCATCGGAATTGGTGGAATTGGGATGAGCGGTATTGCCCAAGTCTTTCGAAATCAGGGTTTCTCGGTCTCTGGGTCGGATATTTCAGACTCAGAAATACTCCGCCGTCTGTCTCAGATCGGAGTGACCTGTAAATTGGGTCATTGTGCAGAGAATTTGGGTTCGGCAGATGTGGTGATTGTTTCCTCGGCCGTACGCGACGATAATCCAGAGCTCATCGAGGCCCGTAAGCGTCGACTACCGGTTATTCCACGTGCGGAAATGCTGGGGGAGCTCATGCGGGGAAAGCTGGGAGTTGCTGTAGCGGGTACCCATGGAAAAACTACTACTACATCAATGATGGCGACCGTTTTGACTTCAGCGGGCTGGGATCCAACCATGGTGATTGGTGGTAAGGTAGATTCGCTGGGGGGCAATGCCAAGCTCGGACAGGGAAAGTACGTGATTGCTGAGGCCGACGAAAGCGACGGATCATTTCTTCACCTTCCATTCACTTATGCTGTTGTTACCAATATTGATGACGACCATCTTGATCACTACGGTTCTCTAAAAGCTATCGAAGAGGCCTTTATTGAGTTTATTGGAAAGTCTCCTTTCTATGGATTAACAGCAGTCTGCGGAGAAGATCCTGGAGTGCGTCGCTGTCTCAGTAGGTTTTCCAAGCCTTTTGTAACCTATGGGTTTTCTAGTGAGTCAGACTACTGGTCGGACTCAGTCGCCAATGATGGTCTAAAAACAAGATTCCGCGTGTTTCATCATCGAGATGGATTATTGGGCGATGTTACTCTAAACGTGCCCGGGCGACACAATGTGCTCAATGCATTGGCTGTGGTGGCCATCTGTCGAGATTTAGGTATGCCATTTAACGCCATTGCGTATGGTTTAGAACAGTATCGAGGTGTTAAACGGCGGTTCGAGGTTTGCTGGCAGGATAACTTATCTTCTCAGGTCATTGTTGATGACTACGCTCATCATCCAACAGAAATTGAGACAACACTTACTGCCGCGCGACAGTTTTGGAAGGGGCGAATCGTAGTTGTTTTTCAACCCCATCGATACACAAGGACTTTGCATTGCCTTGAGGGGTTCCTGAATGCTTTTGGTTGCGCGGACGTAGTAATGCTCACCGACATCTATCCGGCCGGAGAGGTTCCTATTGATGGTGTTTCATCAAAGAATCTATCGAAACAAATTCAGCAGTCGTCGGATAACACGGTGATTCGATACACCGGAGATCTTGATGAATCTAAAGCTGAGGCCTTGGCTGAATTTAGGCCCGGAGATTTATTAATTTGTATGGGGGCAGGATCGATCAGTAAACTAGCGGACTCACTGGTTTCTCGAATGAAGCTCAAAGGTCAGGATGTCTAGATGAGTGACCTGGATTGGTTTCAAAGATATTCAGACGGATTTCAGGGAGAGCTGCGCTATGCTGAACCGCTGAGTCGACATACTTATTATCGAATTGGTGGACCAGCATCGATCATGGCTTTTCCAAAATCTCAGCCAGACTTGAATTGGCTCAAGTCGGGAATTCGCGAGGCTGCCATTCCTACTTTTGTCCTAGGTTTAGGTTCGAACCTGCTGGTATCTGATGAGGGCTTTTCGGGTCTTGTCATTAAGACCTCGCGCTTAGATTTAGCCATAGAGACTTTTCCCGACCCCGATCGCCCCGAAGGTCTCATTCTTCGAACCGGCGCGAGTGTTGCTGTTTCCAGTCTTCTACGTCGTGCAGCTCAGGAGGGTTGGTCTGGTTTGGAGTTTCTTGCTGGAGTTCCTGGATCAGTGGGAGGCGTTGTTGTCATGAATGCTGGAACTCACTTGGGCGAAGTGAAACAGAAGGTTCACCGATTAAGTTCTTTTTTGTGGAAATCTGGGGCGACGAAAACATGGAGTCGTAGCGATATGAGCTTCGATTATCGGCAAAACCATTTTCTTCCAGAGGACGCCATAATCACTTCTGTTGAATGGAGGGTCGACCTTCACTCCTCTGAATCAGTGAAAAAGAAGATAGAGGAAACGCTCGAGCGCCGAAAGGCTACGCAGCCTGTCGATTACCCCTCCTGTGGAAGCGTATTTAAAAATCCGGGCGCCGGCCAAATTCGGGCTTGGCAGGTGATTGATCAGTTGGGCCTGCGCGGCTTCAGGATCGGAAACGCTCAGTTCTCAGAAAAGCACAGTAATTTCATTGTTAACCTTGGCGAAGCACGCGCGGTGCACGTTCGAGATCTCATTGAGCTGGCCAAATCTCGTGCAAAAGAAGAACTAGGGCTGCATCTGGAGGAAGAAGTAAAGTTTCTAGGTAAGTTCTAGCTTTTTGCTCCGCTCACTCCGAAGTATACGGTGTAATGAGAATTTTTTCGACCGGGACTCCGGTTGCCTTCGCTAGGTCCGTTTTCAGCCGATCAGCTGTTCCAACCACAGTGATTCGAAATTTGTCAGGGGTCAGGAAACGAGCCAAAGCACGATTCACATCCTCTCGAGAGACCTTCTTGAGATTCTCAGCCAGGTTCTCGTAGAACCCTCTTTCTAAACCAAGAGTTTCTTCTGCAATTCGGTTTTCTATACGTTTTTTTGGTGTGTCGTTCAAAAATGCAGCGCTATTAATCGCACCCTGTTTGGTGGTTTGAAACTCTTTTTCAGAGATTCCATCCTTTCGTAGAGATTCGATCAGTTCGAGAGTTGCAGTAAGCGCTGCCGCAGTGTCTTTTTCTGCAGGAAAAAGATGCACAGTCCAGGAGTTCGGCTGTCGAGTGAATCGAAAGCTGCTCGAGGCGCCATAGGACCAACCCCTTTTCACGCGAATTTCCTGCATCAGTCGAGACGAAAAAGAGCCTCCACCGAAGGCGGCGTTACCCAATGATAGGGCGTAATAATCTGGGTCGGTTGCCTGAACACCGACCTGTCCGATAAAAATTTGGGTTTGTGTGCGGTCGGGTTTGTCGACGATTTGTAAAAGCCGCGGCCCCCTGAGTTCAGGCCTCGGAGTAATCGCTACTGTGCTGTCGCCATTTTTAGGAAGTTTAGAAACCAGGTTGTCCGCCCAACCCTGAAGAACTCGATTATCGACATCTCCCAGCCCGAGGATCACAAAGAGCTCTTTTTTGAAAATTCGGCGATGTTGTTTGAGAAGCAGATCTCGATCGATGGTGGACACTTCGCTTGGGATGCCCACTGTTGGTCTTCCGTAAGGATGCCCTTGAAACAGAAATTGATTGAACTTTCTCACTCCTAGCTGAGAGTCCTTTCCTTGTTGCTCAAGGATGCTCGAGAGAGTTTCTTTTTTTAGCTTGTCGATCTCAGACTGCGGAAAAAGGGGGCTAGTAATCACTTCTTCAGTAAGTTCTAAGAATGCCTTGAGGTTTGAACTGAGAACAGCGCCTCGAATCACAACGGCCTCTTGCCGAGTCTCAATATTGAGCGTTGCTCCCCATTGATCCAGCAATAGATCAATTTCCTCC
This sequence comes from Bdellovibrionales bacterium, assembly GCA_018968995.1. Taxonomy (GTDB): domain Bacteria; phylum Bdellovibrionota; class UBA1018; order UBA1018; family UBA1018; genus CAIOHW01. Next base: position 9,442 of record JAGWZD010000022.1, on the reverse strand, counting down.
TTGGTGTGTCTGGGGGTACCGCGCAGTAGCATTTCGCCCATGAAACTAGTGACACCGGTTTTACCCGTTGGATCTGCAACTGACCCCGTGCGAATCAAGACATTAACGTATGCAATTGGTAATCGAGAATCTCTTTCCAGTAAGATTTCAAACGCCCTTACTGGAGAGGTCAGCAAGAGAAAAGACAGGATCAAATAGCGAAAGGATGACCTAAACAGGAAGGTTTTCATAAATTAATTACCTTTATTGCTCGTCTTTTTAAGTCCAACGATGACGGATCGTCTATCAGGCTGGAAGTATTTTGCCGCGACTTCACGAATCTGAGATGTGGTCACTTGAAGGCGTTTCTTCTGCATTTCAAGCCCCTTTTCTGCGCCGCCCATCTGAGACTCATGCATCCCAATGAACTCTGCTTTTTCAAAGTTGCCTTCAAGAGAGGTATAAAAACCGAAATTTAAAATATTTCTAGCGCGCTCTAACTCAAGCTGTGGAATCTCTTCGGCAGTCAGCCGGCTGAGTTCTCTCAAAATCACCTTTTCAGCAAGATTAGCCTTTACTTGGTCCTGTAGAGATACACCAAAGATGAACAGGTCAGGATCTTGAGACGTAGAAGCGTAGCCCCAGGCGCTTGATGCGATCCCGCTATCGACCAGCGCTTTCTGTAAGCGGCTACTTCTTCCAGAGGAAAGTAATGTTTGAATCACATCAAGAACAGGCTGGTCCTCATGCGATCCGTTGGGAATGTGGTAGCCCATGATCAGCTTTTCGACCTGAACGTTCAGGCGCAGGGTCTTTCTACGGGGAGACTTCTGCTCAGGTTCGGGCGCGATTGGATGCGGAGACAATTCTACTCTAGGGTGTTCTCCGTAATATTTTTGAACCAGATCACGGACATTGTCTGCTCGGACATCCCCAGAGACAACGATCACTGCACGATTTGGGGCGTAATGTTTTAAGTAAAACGCACGGGCGTCAGCAGCGGTCATGGTTGCAAGGTCTTGGGCGTAGCCGATAACTGGCCATCGATAGGGGTGTTTTGTAAACGCCAGCCCATACAGCTCTTGATACATTAAACCATCAGGGCTGTTTTCATTTCTAAAGCGGCGTTCATTTTGAACCACTTCTCTTTCAGTAGAAAAAGACTGGTCGTTTACCACTAGGTTTCTCATTCGATCTGCTTCGAGCTCAATGACTTTCTCAAGTCTTTCTTTGGGTAGTTGCTCGATATAAGTCGTGTGATCTTGAGTCGTGTACGCGTTTTGTCCTACGGCTCCCATTTCATCCATGAGTCGATCAAATTCCCCGTCTGGAAGCTTGCTAGTTCCTTTGAACATCATGTGCTCGAATAGATGAGCTAGTCCGGTTCTTCCTTCCTCTTCATTGCGAGATCCAACGTTGAACCATACTTGATAGGCAAATGTTGGAGAGGATCGGTCTTGGTGAACCAACAGGCGAAGGCCATTTTTGAAGGTGAATCGGGTTACCTCTAGCGAGTCGATGACTTTAATCTTCTCAGAGGATGAGTCGCGACTGCTGCTTAAAGTCGCGCAGGACGTAACAGACAAAATTCCGACGCTAATAAAGAGTGTTTGGATCATTTTCATGTTGGCCTCGGGCTATTCCATTTTTTACACTAAAAGGAACGAATGCGTCGAACGAAACCCGTAGTGACTATGATTTTGTCAGGACTAGTGATGGCAACCGCTGTTGCGGGTCTTTATGCTGCGCTTCACTCCTCGCTTTTCACGGTTCGAGTCGTGGAAGTCAGTGATCAACCACAAGATGCCCCTCTCGATCCGAAAGAGGTCACTTCTCTTGCTGCTGTGCCACTTGGCAAAGTGAGCTTGATTAGCCTGGATCTTGAGAACATTCAGAGGCGGTTGTTTGCAAATCACTGGGTTCGCAATGTGGTGCTTACGAAGCGATTTCCACAGACGCTGTCTGTGCAAGTGATCTACCGAGAGCCTGTTGCCTTGTTGCAGGGACCACAAGGAGTTCTGAAGTACGTCGACTCTGATGGAAGTCTTTTTGGTCCAGTGACTCTGAAGGGTCGTTCCGACTTGCCCCTGATTCATGGTCTTCCACAGGGAGCCGGTGGTGAGAAGCTTTTGGGTCAGGCCATGGCCGCGCTTCGGGCGTGGAGTTCACATGCTTGGAAGACACCAAACCAGATTTCTCAGTTAACTTGGGATGAGGAGGAGGGATTTACGGCCTGGATCGCCTTTGACCCCTCCTATCGCATCTCGGTGATTCTGGGGCCTGAGTGGAACCCCGGCGATCCGACCCAAGCTGCTGTAAATACAGAGTTATTTTCCAGAATCGATTCTGTTTTGCGATATTCGGTGTCTCATTCGATCCCGATTCGTCAAATCTACGCCGACGCCAATAAAAAAATAGTTGTCAGGACTGCTCGACGTTCTTAGACTTCCTTAGAGCCAAGAGATCGACGCAGGACGCTCGATCTTTGACAGGTGGGAAAAAATTTCTCACTGAGGAAACCAGGGACGAGGTGGATGGCATGTCCAACAAAAAGGATTTTGTTGTCGGTCTGGATATTGGAACTACAAAAATTTGCTGCATTGTCGGCGAAATTGTTGAGTCAGGAACAAATCCAGTCATTGATATCATAGGTATCGGGACGGCCCCATCGAATGGGCTTCGCAAAGGTGTTGTCATCAACATCGATAGCACTGTCGATAGTATAACTAAGGCGGTGGAAGAAGCGGAGCTGATGGCTGGAGTTGAAATCTCCACTGTTTATACAGGAATAGCCGGCGGACATATTAAATCGTTCAATTCTACTGGAATTGTAGCGGTTAAAGATAAAGAAATTCAGCAAGGCGATGTTCAGCGAGTCATTGATGCCGCAAAAGCAGTAGCGATTCCTTTGGATCGCGAAGTGATTCACATTATTCCCCAAGAATATGTAATTGATGATCAGGATGGCATTCGGGACCCCATTGGGATGAATGGAGTGCGCCTTGAGGCAAAAGTGCACATTGTTACTGGCGCAGTGTCTTCGGCCCAAAACATCATTAAATGCGCTAATAAAGCTGGACTCAACGTTTCTGAAATTTGTCTCGAGCCCATTGCCTCGAGCGAAGCGGTTCTTTCTCAAGATGAGAAGGATCTAGGCGTAGTTCTAGTCGATATTGGTGGCGGAACCAGTGATATTGCCATCTTTAAAGAGGGGTCGATTGTTTACACAGGTGTGTTGGCCATAGGTGGTCACCACATCACTAACGATATTTCTGTCGGACTTCGAACCCCAATCGCCGAAGCAGAGAAGATCAAGATTGATTATGGCTGCGCACTTGCTTCGTTGGTGAGCAGCGACGACACCATTGAGGTTCCTGGTGTGGGCGGAAGAAAGTCTCGAATTCTTTCCCGTAGACTTCTTGCCGAGATCATCGAGCCTCGAGTCGAGGAAATTTTTAATCTGATTCATACAGAAATTCAAAAATCGGGTTTCGCTGATGTTCTGTCGGGTGGAGTCGTTATTACTGGCGGATCGACATTGCTTGAAGGGATGCCTGAGCTCGCTGAGTTTATTTTCGAGATGCCAGTGAAGCGCGGTATCCCAATGGGGATCGGTGGACTTCGGGACGTGGTGAATAGTCCCAAGTATGCCACTGGAGTGGGCTTGCTGAAGTATGGGGCCCGTCAGCTTCAGAGGACGCGATTTCCAATTCGCGAGAAAAATATTTACGACAAAGTTCGCGGTTCAATGCGGACCTGGATGAAGGATTTGTTTTAAGTAGGTTTTTGGACAAGCTGGCTAGAGGCCGGTAATTCGTCCGACTCAGGGTCGGACACAAATGGGGAAGAGGATCTTCTGATTATGTTCGAAATCGATCAAGTCTCTAACGCTGGAGCAAAAATAAAAGTGATCGGAGTTGGTGGCAGCGGATGTAACGCGGTGAATACCATGATCCGGATGGGTCTTTCTGGGGTAGAGTTCATTACCGCAAATACGGATAAGCAAGCACTGGATGCTTCGCTAGCGCCCACCAAGATGGCGATCGGACAGGAGCTGACCAAGGGGCTTGGCGCTGGAGCTAATCCGGAAATTGGAAGGAAGGCGGCTCTTGAAGACTACGCTAAGATTTCCGAAACCCTTGCTGGATCGGACATGGTGTTTATCACCGCCGGAATGGGTGGAGGCACCGGAACTGGTGCTGCGCCAGTTTTCGCAAAAATCGCAAAAGAAGTAGGAGCTCTGACCGTAGGTGTTGTGACTAAGCCCTTTATGTTCGAGGGCAAGAAGCGCATGAAGCACGCTGAGCAGGGCATGTCTTGGTTGCGAGAGAATGTCGATTCATTGATCACGATTCCCAATCAACGACTATTGGCGATTTCCGGGTCGTCCCTTTCGATGATGGACGCCTTCAAGAAGGCCGATGAGGTTCTACTGAATGCGGTTCAGGGTATTTCTGATCTGATCAATCATACGGGTCTGATCAACAGTGACTTCGCTGACGTGCGCACCATTATGCAGAATAAGGGCCTCGCGCTCATGGGTATCGGAACTGCAGAAGGTGAAAACCGTGCGGTTGAAGCTGCGACGAATGCGATTTCTAGTCCGCTTCTTGAGGACGTTTCCATCGAGGGTGCAACGGGAATCATCATCAATATTACAGGTAGCTCAAACCTCAGTATCCATGAAGTCAATGAAGCCACTACCCTTATTATGGAAGCGGCTCATGAAGATGCTGAAATCATCTTTGGAACTGTCATTGATGAGTCGCTGAAAGACCAGGTGAAGGTGACTGTGATTGCAACAGGGCTTGGCGGCGCCAATCTCGCTGCAACTGCTGCGATTCATGCCAGCGCGGCAACGCATCGGTCCGAAGCTTTGGCTTCTGCAGTGAGTGCACCGCTACAGGGAGCCGCTTTGGCTGCGCCAGTGGTCTCAACGAATGTGATGTCTGAGCAATATGCCCAGCAGTCTGTTTCGATCCCTGAAGGGATGGCTTCAACGGCCCCTGCCGGAGCGTCTGCTGCTCCGATGGTTCCGCCTGCACCGAATGCCGCGATGCTCGCAACTGCCCGCGGCGAGATGGGAACCGGCGCAGAGGGGGGCGAATTGGCAAGAGCAAGGGCTCTAGCGACAAAGCTCGGAATCTCGAGTTTGACAGACGATGAATACGACGTTCCCACTTATATTCGCCGTCAGCAGGATCGCGATCTCGACGCCTAATCGAGAAGGCCGAATTGTTTGAATCTGGGGGCACTCCAAAGGTGCCCCCTTTTTTATTTCGAAAACGCAACGGCTACTGCGGCAATGATCAGGCTAAAGGAGATCAGGTGTTTTATTTGGAAAGCCTCGCCTAGCCAGAACCGCGCAAAGCAAAGAAAAACGAGCAAGGTGATGCACTCTTGGAGGATCTTCAGCTGAAAGGCGCTCAGGGTGCCATACCCCATGCGGTTCGCCGGAACCTGCAGGGCATATTCGGGTAACGCAATGAGCCAGCTTATCAGAATCGCAGTAAGTAGGCCGACGCTCTTGTAACGCAAGTGGCCATACCACGCTGCAGTCATAAAAATATTCGATAAAAACAGCATTAAAACCGTTCTTAGCGTGATCCAGTCAGGTGAGTTCATTTTTCGGCCGGAGAATAGTGTGTGCTTGATGCATTGCAAGACCCCCGTGCAAAAATAAATCTTTGCTTGAGATTTGCAATTCTCTGACACCTGTTTACACTGCAGCCATCAATACGTTGTTCTTTTGACAGTTGTCACGCAGTTGGAAACCTAGGGGGGAAGTCCATGTCGTTGTCACGGAAGATTGCTTTTTGCGTTGTAGCACTACAGGCAGTAGCTGCTAGTGCATTTGCAGCAAGTGAGTTTAAGCAAGGTGAAGTTATCGTAAAATATCGGGATGGCGTTGTGCGTCCGCGCCAAACCATGAACACGCTTTATCAAGCCGCTGGCGTTCGCGCAGTTCGCCACTTTAAGGGCACGATGAAGGGCTTTGAGCACATCATTCTGGATGAGAGCGTCAAAGTACAAGACGCCATTGCGGAGTTCGAAAAGAACCCCATGGTTGAATATGCGCAGCCCAATTACATTATTCGCATTTCGCCGTTTGAGCAGAAGCCTCAAAACGGCATCCCTTGTATTCCAGGTATTGATATTCCTGGGTGTGATCCTAATGCCAAGCTTCCTTGTTTGATTCCTGGAGTACCATTTCCTCCGGGCTGCGATGATGGCAGTGGTGGTGGTGGTGGTGGTGGAGACCCGGGTGATGGCGGAGGTGGTGGTACGCCTTCGACTCGTCCCGAGTTAAAGCCCGCTCCTCCAGAGGTGAATCCTCCAGTGGCGGATCCAGATCTCGCAAAGGCCTACGGTATTGGGAAAATTAAGGCAGATCAGGCTTGGTCGACTCACAGGGGAACCAAGGACATGGTTGTAGCCGTGATCGATACGGGGATCGACTATAACCATGATGATCTCTCTTTCAACGTTTGGCGCAACCCGAACCCCACCAAGGGCGATGTTGTGGGATTCGACTTTATTCACAACGATGGAATTCCTTATGACGATCAGGGGCATGGAACGCACTGCGCGGGAACCATTGGAGCCGTTGGCGGAAACGGCATCGGTGTTTCTGGGGTAAATCAGCGCGTCTCCATCATGGGAGTGAAATTCTTGTCTGCCGAGGGCAGCGGGACCACTGAAGGCGCGATCAAATCGATCGATTACGCTGTAGAAAACGGTGCGAGAGTTCTCAGTAATAGCTGGGGTGGCCGTTCTGACGGTGATAACAAGGCTCTTTACGATGCGATCGAGCGAGCTAAGGTGAAGGGGGCTCTTTTCGTTGCCGCTGCCGGTAACGAGGGCAAGGATAACGACAACGCGAGTGAGGCCAGTTATCCAGCAGCGTTTGATAACGACAATCTGCTCGCTGTTGCGGCGACCGACGAGAGAGACGGAATGGCCTTCTTCTCGAACTACGGTCGGAAGACCACCCATGTTGGCGCGCCTGGCGTAAATGTCTACAGCTTGGCTCCAGGAAGTCGGTATGCATCGATGTCCGGAACGTCCATGGCTTGCCCACATGTGGCGGGTGCAGCAGCCCTCATTTGGTCTGCAAACCCAAGCTGGGACTATAAGAAGGTGAAAGAGACCCTGATGAATACCGTTGATAAGCTGCCTTCACTGGCAGGCAAGACGGTGACTGGCGGTCGCATCAATGTCTTGAATGCGCTCCAGGCAAATTAATGAGGTGATCTCGACGGAATGAAGCGCGCCTTCGGGTGCGTTGGCCAAGGATTAGGCCAATCAACAGGGGGCCGGAGCATGATGCTCCGGCCCTCGCCTTTTGTGGGGTCATAAAACTCAGCAGCAACCCCTGCGCATCGTGCGCTAGTGATCCCGACTTCCTGTCGAGATATAAATCGTCCATGATGACTTTGCTCTTACTCACGCGCGCATCCTGCACTTTGTGACTAAGAGCGCCGATGGCCGTCCATGGCCCTCGGTACAACATTTTGAATCTTCCTGACTCGTTTCTGAATCCGCCTTTCCATGGCTGACTCGTCACTGGTTAATGGGTTTGTTTTGGCGATCTCACCCTAGCTGAAACTTGTTACCCAAGCTTTTGTAGCGGTGACCATCGATGTGCAGACGTTCACTCTGCTCTTGTGACTCCTTGCAGTCCACGCACAGGGTGGCTGTCGGTCTGGCTTCCAATCGCTTCATGCTAATTTCGTCTTCGCACGAAGAGCATTGGCCAAAGGTTCCCTTGGAGATTCGAGCGAGAGCCTCTTCAATCTTTTTCAGAAAAAGCGCCTCGCGATTTCTAAGCCTCATTCTCATTCCGGTTTCATTCTCGGTTGAGGTGAGGTCGACTTCATCCGCTAGGTCATCGGGCTTGAGATTGAACTCTTCGTTCATCACTTTCCCGCTGTAAACCAGATCACGCTTTTGCCTCTCAAATAGAGCCTTGAATCGATTCAGGATTGTCTTTTCCATTCCACACCTCCCGCCCTCTCCTTACTGCGAGGGCCGGGCCAGTGTGCCAAACGCTTGGCGTCAAGATTTCAACTATCTGAAAAGATTCACGATAAAGGAGCCCTTCAGGGCTTCCTCAGCTGTAAACGAAGACTGGTGAATTTTGCACCAGTGCCAAAAAGGCACCGAATTTATTGAATGAAACTGCGGAATTACGCGGCCTTCCGTGGCCCCGAAATTCTAGCCAGGAGTCTGAGCCAGCTAGGCCCACTTGCGATTCATGGTTTCGCCGAGACTTTTGCTCGTGCGTCCAGCGGCGGTAAGCACTTCTTTACGTTCCTGCTCTTCCTTGCAGTGGACGCAAAGAGTGGCTGTCGGACGGGCCAAAAGGCGATTGTGTCCGATCTCCTCTCCGCATTCGTCGCAATCTCCAAAGGTGCCCTCGTCGATGCGTTTTAGTGCTTCGTCGAGTTTTTTGAGATAGAGCGCCTCGCGATTTCGAAGGCGCATTCTCATCGATTGTTCGATGTCAGAAGTTGCCTGATCGAGTTCGTCGAAACGGTCATCGGAATTGACGCTAAAGTCTTCTCGAACCACGCGATCACTAAACAGCAGTGAATTACGTTGTTCCTCGAAGAGCCTTTTGAATTTCTTCAGTGCGTCTTTTCTCATGCTTTTCCCCCTTTGATCTCACGGATCACCCATTGACTGATTGCCTGCAGCGTTTCCATGACCCCATCTCCGCGATTGGCGATGGCCTCAAAGGCCGGACGCTTAACCGCATTGAATGTGGCCTCGAGCTGAGCCACGGACACCGCACCGGGCACATCTCTTTTGTTGTACTGCAGGACCACCGGAAGCTTGTGTAGATCGTAGCCTTGTTGGTCGAGAGCTTTTGCTAGCGACTCAAAGCTTTCCACATTCGCTTCCATTCGTTCCGCCTGACTGTCGACGACAAACACCACGCCGTCGACACCCTTCATTATGAATTGGCGGGACACTTCATAAAACGTTTGCCCCGGTATCGTGTAGAGATGAAATCGCGTCTTGTAACCGCTGACTTCACCCGCAGAGAGGGGCAGAAAATCAAAGAACAGTGTGCGCTCATTTTCGGTGCTCAGGTTCACGAGCTTCCCGCGGCGCTCCTGTTGAGTGTGTTCGTAAATGTACTGGACGTTGGTTGTTTTTCCGCAAAGACCCGCCCCGTAATAGATGATTTTGCAGTTAATTTCTTTTGCCGCGTAGTTGATGAAGCTCATGACGAGACCTCCACGCGGTTCTGCAGCGCTTTACCGATAGTTTGGCGATCGCTGTATTCGAGCGTGCCACCTACCGGTATGCCGTGGGCTAGCTTGGTGACCTTTACTCCTAAAGTTTTAATGAGTCGGCCCACATACATCGCTGTGGCTTCGCCTTCAACGCTTGGGTTTGTGGCAAGAATAAGTTCTTGGATCAGGCCGCCCTTGAGTCGCTCGAGTAGCTCATG
>JAGWZD010000359.1 GCA_018968995.1 Bdellovibrionales bacterium | reverse complement strand
GGAAGCATTTTTGGAACCGCCGGCAACCTCAACTCTGCCCTCGCCGAGGAGGCGGAGACACTCAATATCGACAGCATCAAGCAAAAGTATTGGGCCCGCGGAGATGAGTCCGAGCTTGGAGTCGTTCAGAATCGTGCCTATTCAAAAGGAAAAAAGCTCGAAGTTGGGCTAATGAGTGGCGTCACCTTCAGCGATCCTTTTCTTACCATTCAACAAGTCGGAGTAGATGCGGGCTGGCACCTCAGCGAATCCATCGGCTTCCATCTTTTGGCCTGGAAATCACTCGTTGGCTCCTCGAGTGCATTACGAACCTTTGAACAAGAAAAGCAAGCCACCACCAACACGAACAAACCTAGAGACTACGTGGGAGCTGAGATGATGGGCAGCTTGCTCTACGGAAAGCTTAGCGTCCTCGGTAAGTCGATCATCTATTACGACTTCCACCTTCTCGCTGGTGTCGGCTCAATGGGGACTGAGTCGGGGCGTTATTTCAGTCCTTCGATTGGAATTGGACAACGATTTTACCTCACTCGAACGCTCTCGATTCGACTCGATTACCGGCTTCAGTATTTCCGTGAAGCCATTCTCGAAAAACAGATTGTCACGAAAATCGGGCAAACCACTGGAGAAAGAAACAATTGGTCCAATACGATCAATATCGGCGTGAGCTTTCTTCTAGGCAAAGAATAACTAGGAGGTCAGAACCATGCGAAACCTAATCATTCTCTGCCTGATGATCAGCCCCTCCCTGACGTTTTCTGGAGAAAACGGAGGGGCAGGGGAGAAAGAAAAATCAGCAGCCCAAGAATACTTAAATGACATCAGCGGCGCTCAGAATCCTTGTAGTAGGTCAGAGACTTGGAGATTCTCTCAGCCACTTAGCGCCGAAATCAACGCCCGAATCGGCTCCGAATCGATCCAGATCTTTGAACAATCGCTTACCGGAAAAATCATCCCGGCGCGAAGCTTTGGAGAAGCATTGGCGCTACGCCTAAGGGCGCAATCGTCGGAGGCAAAAATTTTTGCTGAGTATTGGATGGCCAGGGCATTCTTTCAGCAAGGAATGATTGAGGCATCGTTCTCGGCTCTGAGTGCCGTCGCCCGAAAGACTCCTGAAACCAAAAACATTGGAATTCAAGCGGCAGCACTAGGCTGTCTTGTTGGGATTCGTCGTGTTCATCCTGGCTATTCCATCTCCGATGCAACCATACATCTCCCACAACTTATTCGCCTCTCACAGAGTAAACAGGGTGTCTCTGCAGTCTTGGATCAGCTTCGTGGCGTAGCCTTTGATCGCGTCCTTGAGGGCGGAAAAATCCAGATATTTGTCGAACTCTTGGCAAAATCCGATGATGGCATTTCGGATGCCGCTCGTGGAATTTATGCGATCTTTGAACATGACCGTGGTGCTGCGCTCACGAGCCTTAAGCGGGCGGTCGAGAGATCCAAGGATCTGTCAATATTGCGACCCTACGAAGACACGCTTCGACTTCTTCTAGGCCGCGAACTCTACACAAGAGGGGACTACCTAGGAGCGGTTAAAGCCTATGAAGGCGTATCTCGGCAGTCCAATCAGCTTGTCTCTATGCTCACGGAGCTCGCCTGGTCCCATTACCATGCGGGAAACCCTGGGGATGCCGTAGGCGCAGCCATCGCTCTTCAATCAGGAGCGATCAAGAACACATTTTCGGCTGAGTCCCTTATGGTAATGGCGATCGCACTTAATGAGAACTGCGACTATCCTGAGGCAATCAAGGCTATCCACCGTTTTAAGCGTGACTATCAAGACTCATGGAAATGGCTGAAAGAGAACGGGGATCGTAAAGATGGATATCGAATGGCGATTGAATTCGCCAAAGGGAGACGCACCAATATCCCCAAGAAAATTGGGCTCGAGTGGATTAGATCCCCACGGTTTATTGCCAATCAAGACCGAATCAATATCGTGAATTCTGAGCCGATATCGGCCCAGAGGGGGCTTGAAGAAGCGTCCAAGGAGCAACTTCGAGCGGCTAGAGACCTCACAGCTTCAGTGCGGGATCTGAGGAAACGTTGGAGTCTCGCCAAGATTCGACTCAAATCCGACGAACAGATGCCCAAAACCCTGATCGAAGAGATCCAAATGCTAAGACGCGATCTTGCTCACTATAGACGTTTGAGAGCAGCGGCACCCACCTGGAAACGCGCTCTAGCCTATCAGGGCAGCCTGCTTGCACAGGTCCGTGCAAGAATGGTCGACGGGATTAACAAGCAGATCTCAAATGAAAATCTGAAAATGCAGTCAATCATCGAAGAAGTAGCAGAAAACAGTGAGCTCATCGAAATCGAGATTTTGGGCGGAGCAAGCC
>JAGWZD010000358.1 GCA_018968995.1 Bdellovibrionales bacterium | reverse complement strand
GAAGGGCTCTGAGGCCAGGAGTGTTGGGAGAGCTCACATTAATCACGAGATAGTCCGCAAGACCCAGGAATAAACGCGAACCCTCAAGGTAATCGGCGTGCGCCTGCTCGTTGGGAGTATCCTTATTTTTACCCAGATTCACTCCAACGGGAAAATCAGAGGGTACCCAGCCCGCCTCGCGGGCATGGGCAAGTCTTCGAGCAACAGCCTCTGCCCCTTCATTATTAAAGCCCATGGCATTCCAAAGTGCCTGCCTTGAGGGGTCTCGAGACATTCGAGGCTTCGAGTTGCCAGGCTGAGCCCTTGGGGTCACGCTCCCAATCTCAGCAAATCCAAAACCACAGTGAGGAAGGGCGCGCAGAAGACGCCCATTTTTATCAAATCCGGCAGCAAGCCCTACCGGCGTACGAAACTGTAAATTCCAAAGCTTTTTAGAGGCAGAAGTAGGAAGGCTCGACTGAGCACTCAAAAGACGAAGCCACCGCCGACCCGCTGAAGAATGAGAAAGACCCTCAAGAAGACTCAGAACTCGGTCATGAGCTGCTTCAGGATCTTGGGTAAAAAGCGTCGATCGAAGGATAGGCCAGAGAAGCTTCACGCCTTCCTCATCAAGCTCTGCATGAAAAATCCATCTGAGGAGCCTGGGCCCACGAATCCACCATGGGATTTCGAGAATTGATCACCGTGCCGAGAGATAAATTGCTCGATCACGTCAATTGTTTCGGCCTTCCTAAACGTGCAGGTACCAAATACCAGGGTTCCACCTGGTGCAACCAAACCCGAATACGCCTCCAGAAGCCGAAGCTGAAGCGCAGGAAATCGATCTAACGATTCGGCGCTCTGTCGCCACTTAATGTCAGGATTCCGACGCAGAACCCCCCATCCGCTACAGGGAGCGTCGACCAGCACCCGATCGGCGCTTTTCTCAAACTTTCTCAAACTCTCAAGCTCTCTTCCTTCGGGCACCTGGATCGCCTGGATATTATTGAGACCAGCCCTTGTTGCTCGACGGCGAAGCGCCTGAAGCTTTGGCGCTGAGATATCGTAGCTGAACACCCTTCCCTGACCTTTCATGAGGTCGGCAAGAGCCAAAGACTTTCCTCCTGCCCCCGCACAAGCATCCACTATTTTCCAAGCAGGCGCCTGGAGGTCGGAAAGCGAGGGCAAAGGGGCCCCCAGAGAGTTTTGGGGTGATGGACGAAGAAGTGGCGCGATGAGCTCTGGCCAAAGAGTGAAAATCGCCATCACTTGCGAACCTTCATCCTGAATCTCAAACTCGCCACGATCGTACTCGGGAGTGTGAAGCACAGGAGTATAGCTTTCGAGCACGACTCCTAACGGGGAGACCTGAGAATCCCGCATCCGAACGGGTATTTTTCCAGACTTTTTCCAGCCATCCATGAATGCTTTCCGCTCCACTCTGCGGCTGAGTCGCAAACTCAGTGGAGCTGGCTGGGCGAGTTCAGAAAAAATCTGGGAGGCAATATCCTTTCCCCAGTCCTTCAGGATCATTTCGCGCATTTTTGGAGGATAATCCTCGGGCGATGCCTGAACGGAAGGAGCACTGCCCCCCTGAAGCATCGCGTGAAGTTCCAAGGCCATTTGGCGTGCTGCGGGCCAGTTTACCAAACTTGCCGGATCGAGACTCCAAGGCTCACCCTCGGGAACCCCCACCCCTAAAGCCTCAGCGATCGACACGGGACGCATCAGGATCGGCGGAATCACTTGGGCCAAGATCGATTTTGCCCGCGGGGTCTGCCGAGCGAGCAAGGAGTCCAAATGAATGGGCGTCCTCATGAGGTCTGCCCACGCTCCGCCAAACACCTGACTCAGCCTCTCCTTATCCATGTGCCTCGAAGCATAGTCGAAGTCGCGTCACTTGCACAGCAGCGCTACAAGATACTCAATCGTTGTTGCCTGCTGCTCGTCGCCAGCCTTAACCTATTCCTACTATGATCGACTTTTCACTGAATGAAGAACAGCAACAGCTCCAGGATCTCGCACGGAAGTTCGCCAAAGAGGAAATCATTCCAAAGGCACCTCACCACGACGAGTCTGGGGAATATCCAAAAGCAATCGCCACCAAGGCCTGGGAACTGGGCTTAATGAACACCCATATCCCCCAGGAGTATGGTGGACTGGGCCTAGGGGTCCTTGAAGGCTGTATTATTACAGAGGAACTAGCTTACGGCTGTACCGGGATTGCAACGGCTATGGAGGCAAACACCTTAGCTGCTGCGCCGGTGATTGTTGCTGGCAACGACGAACAGAAAAAAGAGTTTCTGGGTCAGCTCACTGCTGAGCCCAAATTCGCTGCTTACTGCGTGACGGAGCCTGGAGCAGGTTCT
>JAGWZD010000357.1 GCA_018968995.1 Bdellovibrionales bacterium | reverse complement strand
TCTGACTAAGTTTTGTCAGTCAACCAGCTTTCTCTGTCTTGACATTAGGGAGTACTTAATGTTAACATAATCCCTGAGCTGAGACTTTAAGTCATGGAACGTTTGTTGAAAACTTTAAGCTATTTATCTCTTGCCCCCATCTTTATTCAAATGGAATGTTGAGTGATGACTGAAAGTAAAAGTTTTGAAACGGCTGCTAATTATTATGACAGCGTAGCAAAAAATTATTCAAAACAATATCTTCGTGATAATCTTGAGACAGGAAGAAAGTATCCTCAAAATTATTATCGTCTACAGACGATTGTTCAACGTTTGGCTGCTGCGGGTGTCCGATCTGTTTATGAAGTCGGGACTGGTGAAGGTACTCCTCTAGCAATCCTTGCAAGAATGGGACTTGAAGTTGCAGGATGTGATATTTCCGAAAAAATGGTTGACTTGACTCGTGAACACATGAAGGAAGTGAATGTTGATCCGAATCGAATCCAGTGGGCTGATATTGAGGATTCTTTAACCTTTGCGAATCAGCTGTTATTTGGACCATTCGATGCCCTAATCGCACTGGGTGTTATGCCACATGTAGCAAAAGATAATCTTGTACTGGGTAACATGCGAATGCTCCTAAAGAAGGGAGGTCGAATACACGTTGAATTTCGTAATAAACTTTTCTCCTTGTTCACGTTTAATCGCTTTACGAAAGAATTCATTTTAGATGATTTGTTGAGTGGAGTTAGCTCAAAAGTAAAAGCTGAGGTGGAGAAAGAACTTGATCAAAGGTTGTCGCTGGACTTACCCCGTCCTCGAATGGGATCTGATGCAGAAATAGGTTACGATGCGATCCGGGCTCGGTATCATAACCCTTTTGAAGTCCCTGAGTTGATGGAAAAGGCGGGTTTTATTGATATAAAAATTCATTGGTATCATTACCATTCAGCTTTACCTTTGGTGGAAGATAGAATTAAGCAAGAGTTTTGGGAAGAAGCAAGCAAAATGGAGCATACATCTTCATGGAAAGGATATTTTCTTTGTTCAGCATTTTGGATTGAAGCAAAGGCTGCTTAAAATGGGGTAACTGGAAATAAGTAGTTAGACAAAATTAATTACATGGTTTTCCCCAAATTCTCTAAGTACTTTTTCCAGGGTAAGCGCAAGAAAAATGAGATTGTAAGATGCTAGGAGTCTGTCGGATAGGCAGCCAGGGAGACGGGAACAGCACCAAACCGAAGTTTGAATTTTCGGGTTTGCCTCACTGAATGGCCAAGGTCATAGCCTCGTCGAGAATTTCCTCGCTCACATGGACATCTATTGGGCGGGTTCTGGGCGAAAAGGGAGGCAAAAGGCCTCTTCCTATACCACCATGGCGTGCATTCGTTTGAGGTTGTAAGCCATGGTGACCAATGTCCATTCCCCGCCTACCGCCTCAAGCCCTCGGAGGGAGAACTGCCGGAACCCCAAAACCTGTTTCACAATGCCAAAGACCGGCTCCACCGTGCATTTTCTTCGTCCATACGCCGCTCGTCCAGCGCCTGTCTTGAGCTGATGCGCCATCAGGGCTACCCCATCGTCGGTTTCAGGCGCGGGCGCATCCGGGCTTAGCCTCTCGTTCAGGGGCAAGTGATGGGCTTCACGTCCCAGTGCAATGAGCGGGGTTACCTTGCGTTTGGCGCAGTCCTCCACATTGTCACGGCTGAAGTAACCGTTGTCTGCCAGTAGGGTACTCACGGAGCCCAGTGCATCGGGAAGCTTCTCCAGCTCATCCAACATTGGTTGCAGCTGGCGCTTGTCGTTCACCTCCTGCGTCCCATAGGCTGCCATCACTAGCATGGTTTCCGTATCGACTGCGGCCTGTGCGTTGAAGCCTTGAACAAATCCCTGACCCGTCGGCATAATCCGCGATGCTTCATCGGTCAGATTGATCTGGTCTTTGTCCCTAGGTCCGGTTTGTGGCGGTTGGAGTTCTACTCCACGGGGCTTTTTGCCCTCGGACTGCTTCGCGATGCGCCTTTTTCGCCTCATAGTGCGCTTGGGTCTCCGCATCCCGCGCCTTGGCACCCTCGGCAATCTTCGCCTTGGCTGCCTCAAGTGCCTTCAGGCGATCCGCTCTGCGTGCTATCTCTGCAGGAAGATCGACGCCATCCTCGTCTTCCTTCCCATCAACTTCAGCAGCCTTCCGTAACAGCACTTGCACTTCTTCTCGGAGTTGGGCTTCCAGCTTCGTGATGTGCCCGTGGGAGAGCGCCTTGTGCTTTGAGGCATTGGCCTTGATCTTGGTCCCATCCAGGGCAATCTTCCCCAACCGCACAAGCTTCATCGCCTGCGCTAATGCAAGCACCTGAACGAAGAGATCTTCGAGTTCAAC
>JAGWZD010000356.1 GCA_018968995.1 Bdellovibrionales bacterium | reverse complement strand
GGATGGCGTGGCGCAGATTCTACTCATATTCTTGAATTTAAGAATCAGTTTCCTGACGCTGATGTCATTCTACTCGATCAGAACTACCGCAGTAAGATGACTATCCTTGAGGCAGCCAATAACGTCATCAAAAACAACAGTAAACGGCACCCAAAATCGCTGTGGTCCGAGCGAGGCGACGGCGAGCCACTCTCAGAAATTATCGTTGAAGATGATCGTGCCGAGGCTCAGTTAGTTGCTGATGAAATCTGGGTGCGTCTGAAGCGCGATCACCGAAATTGGAAGGATTTTGCGGTTCTGTATCGCTCGAACTCACAATCCAGAAATTTCGAAGAAGCTTTTCGGCGGGCACGTATTCCTTACGCCATTGTTGGCGGAAATTCCTTTCTCGAAAGGCGCGAGATTAAAGACTCTTTAGCCCTCTGGCGCAGCGTCTTGAATCCTGATGATGAGGCTTCGCTTCGCCGTCTCATGAACTGGGCCGGCGATGGGATTGGTCGAACCAGTCTTCAAGCCCTCAGCGATCAGGCGTTTGAAAGAAAAGTGTCTCTATACCAGGTATTTCCTGATGCTCCGCAAATCGCTCCTCGTGCAGCGGCAGCAGTGGAAAATCTACACCTTAAAATGGAACAGGCGCGGAGCTTATTGGCTTCCACCGAAGCATCGGGCCCGGCCATGGTTCAGTGGGCGAAATCGACCCTCGAAGCGTTTCAAATTCGAAAAGCCATCGACGACGACGCCAATGATCCAGTGATTGCCCAGCAGAAGATGGAAAATGTCGAAGAGCTTCTGCATTCCTTAGGGGCTTTAAACGAAAATGAACTGAAAGAGGAATATCCTGAGCTCAAGGCAACGGACTGGTTACGCGATTTCCTCGCACGAATGGCGCTCGAGGCCCAAGACCAGCAAGAGAAAAACGAAGAGAAAGAAAAGAACGATCCTCAGGACCCCAAAAATCAAGTGACATTGCTCACCTTACACGGCGCCAAAGGACTCGAGTACCCGGTAGTGTTCCTCGTGGGCATGGAGGATGGATTTTTACCTCATCGACGCTCCATTGAAGAGGGTGCCGATTTATCTGAAGAACGTCGCTTGGCCTATGTGGGAATCACCCGCGCCCGTGATCAGCTGATTCTTACTCGAGCAAAGCAACGAATTCGGTTTGGAAAACCCGTTCCACGAATTCGTAGTCGCTTTCTGGATGAAATCCCGCAGAAGCTACTGATGGTTGAAGACACTTCAACTTCTTCAGGACCAGACCTCAGTACCAATGCGGCTCAGAAGGCCCACGAAGAAAAAGTAAAAACGTTTCTGACAGACATTAAGTCGCGACTGCTTCAGAAGCCTTAGCCGCTCCCTTAGCGAACTTCGTCTAGCCGATCATCATGCCTTCGCAGTGTGGGACGAGTACCTGAAAGTCGAACAATCGCTTCAAAGGGGTCGCCCAAAGCAACGACGTTCTGAGCCTCAAGCACCAAATGCGCATTCTCATCCCAAATCGCAACATCCCAAAGCTGGTCTGCCGCTTGGGTTTCCAAGGAGCCAATCAATTGGACTTCATAGCGGGCTTCAGGACGGCCACCCGCTGCTAACCCCACTGTGGCTACGAGTCCGCTTCGTTCGACTCCTTCACAGATGCTTTCATAGGCCCCGTTTATGACCGACCCGTCGGCCCGAATGCCATAGGGGCGAACCAAGCACTTTTCCAAGGTGGTTCGTAAACTATACTGCCGGTCTGAGGAAAATAAGCTGGTGGCCTGAGCCTGCTCGGGGGCGATTCCCAAAGAAGCGGTAAAAACCATGAATAACAGCGCACTCCAACGAACTTGGCAGAACATCTTCATCGCCGACGGTTTCGCTCAAACAAGGACTTTTGCACAGCGAAGGTTTAGACTATCATTATTCCATTATGGAAATATCTCACCTGCAAATTATCCGAAGCCTGGTTCAGGACCCCCACCTCTCTCGGGCCTCGGTGCGGCTTCACATGACCCAATCAGCGCTCTCGAAACGCCTCAAGGCAATCGAGGAAGAAATCGGGTGTGAGCTTTTTGAACGACGGGGCCCCCGTGGGCTGAAGGCGCTACCTCAGGCTCTCGAGCTTGCGGCACTTGCCGAGCGAGTCTCAACCGCGTGGGAGAGCGGTGTGAAACGAATTCGCACGGGAGCAGCCGAACCTAAACATTTTCTACTAGTAGGACCCCAGCTCTTTCTGCGCGAAGCGGTGCTTCCGTGGTGGAACCGTGTGTCTTCCGAATTTAAAGATATCGAGCTTGAAGTGCGCGTTTCTTCTCTTTCAAGAATCTCGGTTGAAACGCTTCAAGCAGGCGCCGATGCAGCGATTCTAGAGCACCAGG
>JAGWZD010000355.1 GCA_018968995.1 Bdellovibrionales bacterium | reverse complement strand
CCGAATGCTTTTGGATTACTCAGAGCCATAAAAACAGCCCTGTTATTTAGGTCCCTCCTCATTTGTCCTTCATTCAATAGCTCGAGACCCTCGTACGATTTTAATTTCTGCTCGAGCAGTGAGATATATTGAGCTGCATACGGCCCCATCTCCTTGCTGATATTGCCAGGTGCCACAACAATCCGAATCTTCTCGCCTGCTGGCTTACGTGGCGCTTGGGCGATTTTCTTTTTAATCGTATCGATCCATTCGGACTGTTTGTTTTCCTCAGCCTTGATCCTCGCTATTTTTTCTGGATCTCCTTCATAAGTCGTCTTACCGTCCTTCACGGTTCTACAGACTCCATCAGCACAATGCTTTCCAGTACTACAGGCCGAAATCATCACCGCAGAAGCCGCAAGCATTCCTAGATTTATGAAGACACGCGTCATTTTTTGCATTCCTTGTTTTTCTAATAGCTAGAGTTCGAGATCTGATCGGTATTCGTAGTCGTAACTTAAGCAAGTATTCTGGTGGAGACGGCAACCAGAAAGGGATTCCGAGCGCTTAAGCTGAAACCCTTCCTACTTGAGGCGCTGCCTTTGAACTCACCCAATACCGATCTGGAAAAAAAATCTCATGGCTTCATGGTCGGTATACTCCATGGTCTTTCTTCTAGCTCTATAGATACTCGAGGCCTAGATCAGACAAAACCTCCGGCTGTTCAATGGAAAGCTTCGCAAGCTTCCTCCGCTTACAACTAAGCACGATATATGGAGGGAATTATGTGCAAACCTTTGCATCTGTCCATGGTAGGGACCTTTCCATGCTCCAAATCACGCATTCCATCTTCATCCCGGAAACTGAACTCGAGCTGACTTATGTCCGTAGCTCCGGACCCGGCGGACAGAACGTCAATAAAGTGAGCAGCAAATGCCAGCTCCGCTGGAATGCGGTTCGATCGCCGAACATTCCCGCCCACTTGAGAGAGCGCGTGCTCGCGAAGCTTGCAACGCGACTCACGACTGAGGGTGAGATTTTGATTGCGTCTGATTCTCACCGCGACCAGGGCCGCAACCGTGAGGAGTGCCTGGCAAAGCTCAAGTCGCTCCTAGTGGACGCGCTCCATTTGCCTAAAAAGCGGAAGGCTACGCGCGCCACCAAGTCGAGTCAGCGAAAGCGCGTTGAATCCAAGCGCAAGCGCTCCGAGATCAAAGGCCTGCGCGGACGCGTGCGCTAGCTCTCCACAACGAGAATGGATGATCTAAGTCTGATTGTCGTAATGGCAATATTATCTCATTATTTTATATACTTACGACATCTCGACAGCCTCACCAATTAGACCTATTATAATAGGCATGAATCTTCGACGCCTCGCCCGAGTGCGCCATGCCCGCGGGATCAGTCAAAGCGAGCTGGCGAATCGCTCTCGGACAAGCCTGGCCACGATACAGAATATCGAGGCCGGGCGGGCCAACCCGTCGCTGGCGACTCTCGAGCGAATTGTCCACGAGCTGGGGCTTCGACTCGAGCTCAGGAACACGCCCCCCGACTGGGGTCGTCTCGCAAGCCTGGGTCTGCCACTGCTGACAACCCAAGAAACTTTCGTTCGCCCCGAGAAGGATCTGCTTCGCCAAGAACTCTCCACTCTTTCCACAGACACTCTCCACGCACTGGTCGATCCGCGGGAAGCTGGTGCGATGAGAGCCTGGCTCAGTGCTCTGCATGACCATTATCCTCAGTTGTGGGACCGACTTGCTCCTCACCTCAACCAATGGTTAGAAAAACAGAAACTCAGTGGACCCGAAATCAAACTGAGAAGAATCGCTCTCTCGAAGCTGGCAGATTATCTATGACTCCTCTCGACTCGAAACTACTCCAGAAGCTTCTCGATGCTGCAGCGGAAACACTCGACGGTGAGTGGCTACTATTGGGCGGAACGCTTCTTCCCGCATTGGGAGTCGACACACGCCCCACAGTAGATGTGGACCTCGTCAGCCTCGAGAAGAGCTCGAACGAGCAGAGTCTAAAACTAATGGCGCTTGCCGAGTCTCTTCACCTTCCGGTTGAAACCATCAACCAAGCGGCAGCCTATTTCCTTGAGAAAGCAGGTTACACCCGAGGTGACCTGATCGTCCTGAAGAAAGGCCGCCGTGCGACTCTCTATCGTCCGTCAGTCACGCTCTTCTGGAAGCTCAAAATCAGCCGCCTATCGGAGTCTGACCTGAGCGACTGCCTACACTACTTAAAGTTCAGCAGAAATCGAGGCGAGCTAGTGGAGGTCGCGGTTCTCAATGGACTCGTCGAAAAAGCCCTTCAAGAGCGCCCCACTGCCGACCGTGCCGCGCGCCTGACAGAGCTTAAGCGCCAGCTCACCGG
>JAGWZD010000354.1 GCA_018968995.1 Bdellovibrionales bacterium | reverse complement strand
CGTGAGGACTCAACGGCCATATGCGCGTTTCTTAAAGCCGGCAGGCGTTCCGAAAGTCGAGTCAGTTCATGATAATGAGTGGCGAAAAAGGTCCTGGAGCGAAGCCTAGTGCAGATCCATTCCAAGGTGGCCCAAGCGACACTCATCCCATCGTACGTACTCGTTCCACGGCCAATTTCATCTAAGATGACTAACGAACGTTCAGCCGAATGGTGGAGGATATGAGCAAGCTCGGTCATCTCCACCATAAATGTGCTCTGTCCTCGGGCGATTGCGTCATGGGCACCGATCCGTGTGAAGATCGAATCCACCACGCCCCAGCGCGCAGATTTGGCAGGCACTGGAGCCCCCATTTGACCGAGGATCACTACTAGGGCCACTTGGCGCATCAAGGTGCTTTTACCTCCCATATTAGGCCCTGTGATTAGTAGCGCGCGACAGCGTTCAGGATCGAGGTGAACATCATTGGGTACGAACTCGCCACGATCCACCAAAGGGTGACGACTTTGGCTGAGCTCAATATCTAAAGACTCATCGATGACAGGAAAGACCCATCCGGGTCGGGACGAGAGCGTCGCAAGAGACAAAAGAGCGTCAAGCTCGGCTAGCGACTGTGCAGCCGTGATAATCGATGAGGTCTGCTCGCGAACTCGATTCAGTAGTTCGCCAAAAAGTTGCTGCTCTAAGGCTTTTTGGCGAAAAGAGGCAGAGACGCTCTCTTCTTCAAATTTTTTCAGTTCCTCAGTGAAAAAACGCTCGGCTCCTACGGTAGTCTGTTTGCGCTGATACTGAGAAGGAACACTCTTTAAGTGTGCCTGGGTGACTTCAATAAAATAACCGAAGACGCGGTTGTATTTGACCTTGAGAGAGCTGATTCCAGTAGCGTTTCTTTCTCGTGCTTCAAGCTCCAGGAGCCATTGCGCCCCATTTTCGGCCAATTCGATCAGTCGATCGAGTTCAGTGTTTGTTCCGGGTCTAAAGATGCCCCCATCGCGAGAGACTAGTGGCGGATCGTCGCGCTGAGTGGCGATAATTTGATCAGAAAGCGAATGTAGAGCCTCGCTCGCCTGTTGCAGCCGTTGTTTTAATTTCACGAGGCCATCGGGCAGGGTTTCTGTTAATCGTGCAAGCAGCTCGAGAATCGAGGGGATCTGGTGCAAGGATCTTCCCAAGGCCAGAGTGTCTCGGGGGCTGGCAAGCCCCGTATGCACACGGCCCAAAATGCGCTCGAGATCATAGACCTCAGTAAGTGCCTGTTGAAGTCTGACGCTCACGCCAGAAGAGGTGCTGAGCTGAAAAATAGAGGCCTGACGCTCTTTAATTGGCTCGACCGAAGCGAGGGGCTCACCGATCCAGCGACGGAGAAGGCGAGCACCAGCGGCGGTTTTGGTCTGTTGAATTTCCTGGAGTAAGCTGGGTCGCAGATCTGCACCCGGAAAAAGATCCAGATGGTCAGTAGTATGCGGCCCCAATACCATTGACTGCGAGTGATGTAGAGGCCGTGGGGGCTGGAGGTGCGCCAGCTTCTGTAAACGCTGAGATCGCGCTGCATAGTAGGCTAGGATTCCGAGCGCATGAATAGAATGTCTATCTGGAAGAAAGGCACCGAGGGAGGCTACCTCGAACTGCTCACAAAGAAATTTTTCAGCACTAGAGTCACTCAAGAAATTTGAACTGAGGTCCTCCAGTAGAGCGTCTGAGCTGAGAATTTTGGTGGCAAGTTCAGGTAGGTCACCATCTAGCCGAAGTAATTGTCGAATGGGGTGACGTTGTATTTCTGCTACAAGGTCCTCTGAACTCAGCTTTACCGCGTAGTAGCTATGTCCAGTGGAAGCATCTAGACAGGCTAAGGTCCAGGTCGAGCCCAATTTTTCCCGAAGGGCAATGGCTAGCAAGACGGTCTCGCTCGTCTCTAGATCGAATTGCACTCCCGGAGAGAGCACACGAATGACCTCTCGACGGACGATACCTTTGGCGGAAGAGGGGTCTTCCATTTGTTCGCCAATGGCGACTTTTTTTCCAGCGCGTAAGAGTCTTTGAATGTAACCTTGAGCAGCATGGTGAGGAACGCCAGCCATCGGAATCGGGTTGGCTTTTGCCTTGTCGCGAGAGGTGAGTGTGATTTCCAGAATTCGAGAGGCCTCTACCGCGTCATCACCGAAGAGCTCGTAGAAATCTCCCATTCTAAAAAGCAGCAAAGAATCCGGGACACTGGATTTCAGCTCCCAGTATTGTCTCATCAACGGGGTAGCTTCTTGCAGTGCTGTGGGGTCCTTTGGAGACGACATCGGGGTGGTCGGCTGGGTTAGAGCTTTATCGGGGCTCGTTCGGATTGAGCACCGACTTTATGAACTTTGATCATATTGGTGGTG
>JAGWZD010000353.1 GCA_018968995.1 Bdellovibrionales bacterium | reverse complement strand
CGTCTGACTGCCCAAGAAGTTTTTGCGACCAACGACCACATGCCTGAGCGCTCGCTCGGCATCGTTGTTAGTGATCGGCGTGGTCGCGTCTTTCAGAAAGTGCGTGAGGCCTTTCCAGTGATTCAGGCTGTAGTTGATTGCTTTTGAAATTCCGTCTCCCGGTAGGAAGCGCGGTTTGTTCTCAAAGAGAAACTCCCGGTACTCGGCCATCGCCGCGCGAGTCTTCTCGGATCTGATGCTCCGGATGTCCTCGATTGAGCGGGCTTCTTGTTCGAGTGCAAAAATCCGGTCAATGAGTTCGAGTGCGCGACCACAGATCTCCGGCCAATCATCGTATCGCTCGAAAAATTCTCGTCTCGCATGCGACCAACAGTGCTGGATTCGGATGGCTGCGGATTTTGCGAGGCGGTTGTATCCGCCATAGGCATCGGTAACGACGCAGCCCTCGTAGCCTTTCAGGATTTCCTCGGCTACTCTCCCTGATCGGGTCGGTTCGAACTGGTAGTAACTTCCCAGCCGATTACTCATCACCCACATCTGTCCGAGCGTGCTGTCGGATAAGATCCTCCACGGCGTCTCGTCGACGTGGACTGCGCAATAGTCGCTTTGGATATCTTTTTTGATCCCCGGAAGAATAGCCAGGCAGTGTTCGGCAACTGCTTCACACATTGAATAGAGGGTTTTTACATCGATCGTGAGTCCCGCTTCTTCCATCTTGCGGCGCTGGCGTTCCAGAGGGAGATGGTATTCGTATTTATCGGAGACCACAGCCAAAGCAAAATCCACGGAGTAAGACATTCCGGGTTTCACTTTGACGGGTCCCGGCGCCGTGATGATGACTTCTTTTCCAGTCGTATTGTATTCGTCCTTGAGGCGGTACTTGGCTTGGCGATGAACTACGCGCTTGTAGGTTCTCTCGGTTACCGTGATCTCAACGGTATCTTCCGTTAGATCCTGAATCTTTTTCCATGCACCCGCACCCGCCTGCATGCTCAACCCCCGTGACAGAGACTCTGCTATCAGAGCAGGTGTCGTGAAGTCATAGTTTTCTTGATCGGCAGGCAGCTTTCTTACAGACTCTGGGGTTGACTCTCGGGTCGATTCGTCTGTTTCCGTGTGTCCACGGGTGCCATAGACAAGACAGATTTGGCCTTGATGCCCAACAGGCCTTACCTGAGCCCCGGGATTACTCTCGCGACCAAAACCAAAAAACTTCTTTTGCAGACGCGAGAGGTGATCTCGGAGCCCTTGACTTAAGAAATCCTGAGAGGCCTGCGCATCGGCTTTTTCGTCCTTGAGTGCTGCGAGTTCTTTTGCCAGGCGCTCGGCAGTGAGTGTGGCCAGGATCGCATATTCACGAAGGACTTCGATATTCTGTTCCTGAGCGAGCGGCCGCATTGGCAACTAAACTGGATCCTCCATGCATTCGAGTCAAGGCCCGATCACCAAAAAAAGCTCTGCGAATCGTGCCTCCACGCAAGAGACTGTGGAGTTCCTCGACAGTAATATCAAAACTTTCGAAATCAGAAACGCGCATGAAACGTCCGATCTCCAGGCGTTTACTGAGCAGGATAAGACCTGTGCCATCAAAACAGAGCGCCTTTAAACGCTTGCGATTCTGTCCCAGAAAGACAAATAAATCTCCTTCAAGGATTTTTTGCTGCATGCGATCCCGGACGAGCATCGACAATCTCGAAAATCCTGAGCGCATATCGATCAGTTCATTGAAAACAAAAATCCGATGTCCTGGACGGAATGAAAGACTCATCGGATAAGCTCACGGTAAACTGTGAGGAGCTCTTCGATCGAGCTTAAACCTGAGAGCTCAAAACCCTGGGGCGTCTTGACTCGGAGTCCCGGAAGGCGTTGGCCCTCTGTGTCCCTGAGTGTCCCTTTTGATTCTAATCCAACGACTGACCTTTTTGGGTCAGTGAGCAGTTCGATAAAACTTCTGTCTGCGAGGTGTGGTACCAAAGCACGCGCTTGCTTATCGATAGCAGGACGGCCACGAGAGAGCATCCCTGGCATCCCTCTGCACCACAGAAAAATCGTGGCTGCGGGAACTGGAGTCAGGTCCGCAATTTTTTTGCGGGGCACCCCAAGTCTTGCCAGAGCAAGAATACGCGCGCGGATGCTTTCGGGCCATGCGACGCGGCCGTTGGAAGGAAATTCCTTCAGATATTGGGTCGCAATCTGCCTGATTTCTTCGATAAGTTGTTGGGGAGTTAGGCCATCAAGCCGCTTGGGATCGTTGGGATCGAGGATCTTCATGACGAGGCAGCGTAAGCCATGTCTTAGATTTGGGAAGTACCTACTTTATGCCTGGCGTACGGTTAAACCGCCTAACCTCATCGCCCCTTCGAGTGTCAGTAATTCAGGTTGT
>JAGWZD010000352.1 GCA_018968995.1 Bdellovibrionales bacterium | reverse complement strand
GGCTCTTGTCGCTGAAAATTAGGCCCAAATCTACAGGTGACCCGTAACGGCTGAGCCGATGAGTCGCCAGCACCATGGCATGACGGTCCCTGACGAGCATTTTCCCTTGCTCCCAAAAGTCAGCTTTGGCGAAATTTCTCGCTCGATTCCTGCCACATCTCCAGATCGAACCTCATAGAACGAGTATCGTCAGCACTCTGACACCGAGACCACGATATTCACTCTGAGAGGCGCTGCGTGATACGATCGACATCATGTCCGAAAAGAGAAAGTATCCAAAAAAATCGCCGCTCATCTTGATTCTTGAATTCGTAGCACCCATCTTATTTTTCTCAATCGCTGTTGTGGCGGCGGGAATTTCCTTGGGAGCCGCGATCTACTCTTTTCACTCCCTAACCCCCCTTTTATCTGATGCACCGACATGGATTAAATTTCCGGGCACTGGGGTGTTCCTAGCCATCTCATACTACGTGTATGGTTTTGCCTTAATGATAGTCAGCCCCATGATTTGCCTCGTGCTGGGCGGCAGACTCAAGCCTTACCGGGGCCCGGCGGTCACTCCTGCAGCAATGGGATGGTACGTCCAAGCCACTTTAGTGATGCTCGTTCGCTACAGTTTCTTAGAGTTTGTGACTCCCACCGTCTATCAGCAAATTTTCTACCGCTTAATGGGCATGAAGCTAGGCTCGGGAGTCTACATCAACTCCACTGCTGTTGTAGATCCCTCACTCATTGAAATGGGCGATCACGTCACAATCGGTGGCACAGCAAGCATCATGGCCCACTACTCCCAAGGAGGCTTCCTGGTCATCTCGCCTGTAAAAATCGGAGCTCGTGCCACGATCGGTCTTAGAGCCGTGCTGATGGGCGGGGTCGAAGTCGGTGAGGGAGCCAAAGTGCTCGCCAACTCATTTGTATTACCAAACACCAAGATCCCTGCAGGAGAAACCTGGGGTGGAATTCCAGCCGCTCCAGTAGATCTAGCTGCTTACCGAAATAAGGAAACATGATGACCCCTTGGACTCGCGCTGCGATATTAGTGGGCGGCATTTTTGCGTGGTTTCTCACCCAAAAGTGGATCGCTTCAAAGGCTACTTCAAGCAATACCGAATTGGGAGATCGCATCCATGAATGGACCGCCGGCTGGAACCAAAAATTACATCAAAATCCGAACCTGGCGAATGCTCTTCTGATCACGAGTAGCTTAGGAATCGATCTAGCCTCGGGGTTTCTTTTTTACCGGGCAATTTTTTCAGAAAATATGCGAGTCCTTGTTTCTGTCCTGATGCTCTTCACGCTTCGACAGGTAGCACAGGGTCTAACATCTCTACCCCCGCCTCGTGGATTGATCTGGAGACATCCAGGGTTCCCTTCTCTTCTAGTAACCTACGGGGTCGCCAATGATCTATTCTTCTCTGGCCACACCGCTCTTGCCGTGCTGGCCGCGTTAGAGCTTTCTCTACTGGGAACTCCATGGGCAATTGCAGCCGGAGTGTTTCTTGTAATTTTTGAGGTCGCGACTGTTTTAGCTCTCAGAGCTCATTGGACCATGGATGTGTTAGCAGGAGTTTTCGCTGCTACTATGATTCATTTTGCGGGACTATACTTACTCTAAAATGAGAATCGCTCTTCGCGTCTTTTTGACTGCCAAAGTGGTTGCTACAGTCTCCGCAGCCCTCGGTCTTGCCGCCTTTCCTTCGGGAAATCATCTTGCACAACAAGGTTATGCGAAGCCGGCCTATACCCACTGGTTCGAGATTGTATTCGGAGCCTGGGAGCGCGCGGATGCCATCTGGTACCTCGGAATCGCTCGGAATGGTTACACCATCGATCCGGCCGCACACGCATTTATGCCCCTTTATCCGATTTTGATTCGACTAGTAGATAGCTTGCTGCCATTTCCTCCGATCGTGGCTGCCCTTATTTTGTCTCACCTCGCGTTTCTATTAGGACTCTTCTTTTTTTATCGTTTGGCACTGACCGAAGCAGACGCCCCCACTGCTGAACGCGCCCTGTTTTATTTGGCACTATTTCCGGGCGCCCTTTTCTTTTTCGCGCCCTATACCGAAGCGCTTTTCTTCTGCCTTGCAGTGGGTTCTTTTTTATCCGCTCGGAGCAATCGGTGGTGGCTCGCAGGATTTCTGGGTCTACTTCTTTCTTTAACACGCAATGTAGGCGTACTCTTTGCGGCGCCTCTTTTGCTCGAATGGATCCGACAACGGCGGGCATATCCAAAAAAGCCCATTCTGAGCACTCTTTTAGCCATCGGCTTAGTTCCCATTGGACTCATGGGATGGATGGCCTATTGCGGCTGGAAGAGCGGCGATGTTCTCATCTTCGTCCATCAACAAAGCCAGTGGCAACGCCAACCTCTAGCACCTTG
>JAGWZD010000351.1 GCA_018968995.1 Bdellovibrionales bacterium | reverse complement strand
GACGGGATCAAAGTTTTGGACTGGAGTCGGTACGTCTTGTCTGAGCCAAGCCAAAAGTGCGGAACAGCGCAGAAGACCGTCGCCTGTTATCAAGTTGCCGAAGACCAGGCAGACCGTCTACGCGGCCTAGGCCTCGAACGGGCAGAGCATCAGTGCCGCAAGCCCCGATTACGTCGAGGGCATTAGCCTGATTCGATCTCGGTCGCCCTTGCGGGCCTAGAACTAGAAGCAAGGTCGTCTCCGACACACTTCAGAAATTTGACGGTAATGACGAAGAGCTAGCTGGTGAAGCACGCTCGTTGGCAGTATAGATACTGGGTAGGTTTTCTGGCTCTCACAATACTGATGAGCGGCACCTCTTCTTTCGGCGTCGACATTCTCGATACAGCCGAGACTATTTTTTACCGACCGGGTGATACCACCCGAATGGGTCTTGAGGTAGAACTTACAGGCCTCTCACCTGAGCAGGTGGCCAAAGAGGTACAGTCGAAGCTCGGTGGCCGCATCGAGGAAAGTTTTGATATTACAAAAACCAACATCACTGGGCACGATGCTCAAGGGCTTCCGATCTACGGAACGATGAAAACACCGATATTCGTGTTGAAGGGCTCCAAGATCGGCGATCTGGTGCTGAAGCCTGATTACAATCAAATTACCGATAGCTTTGACGCCGAAGAGGCCAAGAAGTCAGTAGTGACTGAGATTGTCACCACCCCCATTCGAATGGCTGAAGTTGAAAAGCTTCAGGAAACTCTCACGCATCTTAAAAGTAAGGGGGCCATTGGGACGACACCTCAAGTGGCGGTCGCCACTCAAGTCAATGTCGAGTGGATGGGGGGCGGCGAGAATCAAGGAAACTGGAAGCCCGCAGATCTAGTCAATCTCATGCGCTCTTACACTCGGCCTGAGCATCGCGCTCAGATCGATCCGCATCTTCAAGTTCCGGCAAACCGAGCTCCCTACTTAGAACTCTTTAGTAAGGGGTTCATGAAGAAGCTCTTAGATCCGAGCTACAAACCGACCTTTAGACAGTTCTATGATGATTATATTTACCGGCAAAGCCTCGAGCATCGAGGGGTCAAAGACGCCTGGACGATGCCGGTGGAAGAGGCTCGAAAAAAGCTGATCTCCATGGGTGATGAGGCCATTGTTCCTCAAGTGGTCAAGCAAAACCCCATTCGAATTTCATCGTTGCTCATGCACCTTTTTCCAAAAGACCACATGTCGAAACTGTATGACGCCAGCGGTTGGGCAAAGGCTCGCCCCCTGATTGAGTTTCGAGAGTGGAACAACGATTTCACTTGTGTGCCTCAGGCAAAGCAGGCGCTTGGACTAGTCGAAGGTGCAAAGCGCTACGGCTACTATGACCACGATAAACTCTTAGCGTCGATTTCCACGATGGATCAAAAAGCCATTCAAGACCTGCGTGAGTCGGTAAATCGGTCGGGTCGCAACGGAAAATCAGTGTTTCGCTACTATTTGGGTGACCCCAAAACAGTCGATCGATCGGATTACCAAGAACAGAGTAAGTCCTACAAAGTGGGGAATATTGGATTTTTGCCTTACGGCGAACATGGACAAGCCCCCGTGAAAATTCCCGGCGAGAGTGTGGTTTTTCATCGTCGTCCGATGCACCGATTCAGTGTGGAAGGAAAATATAATCCTGGGCTCATCAACCACAATATTTCTCAGGCGATGGAGAATAAGTATGTCGAGGCCTTGTTCTGGCAAAAGTACGCGCCGGGCACCATGCCAGAGACTAAGAGCCTCGGCAGCTTTGAGGAGTCTCGGAAGCCTCAGCAACTGGTGGAGCGCTTGAATCGCGACTATCCGAAGGGTTGGGTCTTGAAAGGCGCCTGGGATTTAGGCTCTGAGAAAGACATCATTACCGAGAAAACCGATATCGTGGGTGAGTTAAAAAAGTACGATCCGGTGGCTTTCGAAAAACGCAGGCAACAGCTTCTCAAAAAGTACCAGGGGTATGGGGATGTGGCCCCGGAATATCTCCAGAGTGAGTTGAAGAAAGACCCCGGATACAAGGGATGGCGACTCAGTAAGCTTTTAGAAGATCCCGAGCTGGTTATGGTGCAGAAGAAAGTGCCCATTCGCCGTGAGTTTCGAGTGGAAGTGGTTTCTGGAAAAGTCTTGGGGGGTGGCTCAACCGTCGATCGCTTCAAATACATGTACGAGATTGGCGCGGATGGGCTGAAGATGAAGGACTACCGAGCCCCTTCAGCAGAGGACTTTAAAAAAGTGGAGGCGTTTGCGCAAAAAGCGGTGAATCGACTGCCGCCCGAGCTGCGCGGGATGCCGTATGGCATGGACATCGCCATTCTAGAAAACGGCAAGATGGCGATGATCGAGTCGAACCCGGGCGGGAACTCCA
>JAGWZD010000350.1 GCA_018968995.1 Bdellovibrionales bacterium | reverse complement strand
GGCTCTGAGAAAACGCTGAGTTCGCACCTTGAGGAGCCTGGCCGAAACCGTGAACCTGGCTCTGAGAAACGGCTCGATTAACACCGGGAGGTGCGAAACCTTTGTGGCCCTGGCCGAAATCGTGATTCTGGCTCTGAGAAAAAGCTGGGTTCGGACCAGGAGGGTCCTGGCCTTGACTCTTTCCCTTACGACCGCGACTTTGAGGTTCGCCCAGCGGCTTAGGCACATCCACGACGGAAGATTCCTCGAAATGAGACTCAATATGGGACTCAGCAGTGGGCAACTGAATTCGAAGTTTAGTAGGGTGGCTGTAGAATTCCTTCCGTGAGAATTCATGCCTGTACTTCACACGGTTATTGTCATCAGTATAGCTTGTCCAGCCAGGGGGTAACGGTTCATCTCTAACCGACTTTCGTCTTGGTGTCTTCAGGTCTTTTTCGTCTTCGGAGTCACTATTAGCAAGATCAATTGGAGGTGGTTCATCAAGCTTCATTGCCGACTTATTAGACGATCTGGTGATGGGTTTCGAAGGTCCAAACTCGACTTGTGAGGAAGATGCTTGAAGGGCGGTCTCAACAAACTTCACCATTCCCTCCATAACAGCGCGCGTTTTTGTCGGTTCGGAAGAACTTACGCGTGCAGCGCCATCTTCGATTGCTTGCCTTAATTCCGGATTCTGCGGTAGAGGTTTACGTTATAATTTGACTAAAATATCACGAATATTAATCCTCACCGAGCTCATAAACTTGGACACAGACAAGGAAGCCTGGGAGGCGTCGGCTTCCCAGAGTCTGTCAGTAGGATCGCCTTTTTCGCTGTTAAACGTGATAAGGCTGGAGCAATCCTTCGAGACGTTCCAAGTTTTGCATCCGCGAAGTACCATACGCTCGTAGTTGTACCAAATACCAGCCGCTACGAGTGATTTCACATAGGCGCCATCACGACCACACTCTACAATCGCATGGTCAAACGTAATTGAGAGGTCCGACATGTATTCACGTATGAGTTGCTGAGATTTCCACCAGATATATGTCCTCGTTTCGGTGTCGTAGACCCAAAAGTCCAGACGCGGCTCATCACACATGGTAAGAAAAATGCGTACCAAAATAAATCGTCCAGGCCTCTCGTGTCTTTGAGCATCTGCTGCTGAACCAGGTCTTGGGCTCAACGCACATCGGGCCAAGTAGACGACGCGGAAGTTGCGATGATAATTGGCATACGCTCCAAAAACAATGAGCTTGTGTGGCTTTTCATGGTCCATGTTATCCATGATTTCGTAATCGCGGTACAGATCTCGATTTTTAAATCTTCCTGTTCATAAATAAGAATGAGATAAACCATCCGCGATGTTCAAGTACGCTAATCATCAAGGTATTACCGTGCAGGGGCCCGATCGCCTCAGAAAAGTGCCGTTTGATCAACAACTGTTGCCCTGAAGGAATACTGGGATTCAGCACAAGTACAACTTCGGGGCGCTTTTTTGACCCGCCTGGCCACCAACCCGGATACACATCTTTATCGGACTTATCTTTTGCTGCAAGATCTTCAGGAAAGTTTTCCTCGTCATCGTCGTCGGTCCGTCGATAACTTGGATCTTGTTCCATTTCTTTCATCTTTTCGGCAGATATGGTGTCGACATCGGTAGCAGCAGCAGCAGCACAACTAGGATCGATCTTGGACTGGCTTTCGCCAGGCGCGGGGCTGATTACGATGCGAATCGTGTTCGAAGACAGCAGATCGCTGAACTTCGTGAAGTCTACAGGCTCTACGACGACTTTACCCGGGCAATCACTGATCTGCCAAATAATTCTTCTGTACCGGGAGCTGTCTTTCCCCTGAACAACAAGTAAAAACTTATTTTAGTTTATGACACAGAGTATCTACACTCTTGAAATTCAGCATTGGATGAAGTCAATCGCACTCACCAGTAACACATACAGCTCTCCGTTGGTTTCAAATTGCTCACTGCTGCTTATACGAGCCAAGGGCTGAACACCACGGAATGACTGCACTTTTACCTCACCAGGGAAATCGGATAACGCGCCATCTATTTCAAATGCAGGAGGCAACATTGATTCTGGGCGACATTTGAAGCATGTGGTCACGGTTTCCTGCTGGAGGGTTGACGCATCGGACATATACGGGTGGAACGTAATGTGGGAACAAAAGAAATGGCATCGAGCATTGCAAGCCGAACACTCCCTGTCTGGGTCTGACAAAAAACAGCCGGGGGCAGCGCAAGCATTCATCTCTTTTGACGGATCCGTTTCCATTTCAATTTGTTTTGCACCGCCTCCATCTGACGGCCTATCCTCATTTAGCATGACATAACCATATGAGACGAGTTCCTTATATGTAGACTCATCCACGCCTTCAAAAACCCATTC
>JAGWZD010000349.1 GCA_018968995.1 Bdellovibrionales bacterium | reverse complement strand
GGGGTTGCTCGGCACGATTTCGGGACTCATTAAGTCTTTCGGAGCTGTTGCTCTAGCGGACCCTGCTCAAAGACAGGCGATCCTGGCAGCAGGTATCTCGGAAGCGATGAACGCCACCGCTTTCGGTCTAGTAACTGCTATCGGAACCATGGTGGTTCATAGCGTGCTAAGCAGTAAGTCCAGTCGTATCGTTGAAGAGATCGATGAGTACGGCGTGAAACTTTTGGACCTTCTGTCGGCTCGAAAGTATCGCCATAGCTCGGAGAAGGCGGAGTAAACCCCGTGCTCAAACGCCCTAGCTCACGTCGGCGCTCCACTCCGACGGACGTCCAGATCAACCTGGTGCCGATGCTGGATGCATTGGTGACTCTGATTGGCTTCTTGCTGTTTTCGATGAGTTTTTTGTCGTTAGTCTCGATCGAAACTCCAAAACCGGAGGTGAATCCAGACCTTGTCGACAAGAAGCTGCAAGAGAGGCCTCTTCAGCTCACGGTGTCTATTCGAGAGAAAGAATCGGAAGTCTGGTGCCCCTTTGAGAGAATTCAGTCGAAAATCATCCCTCATACGACTGAAGGACTTCCAGACACTAAGGCGATTCACGAGGCCCTGATCGAAGTGAAGCGGTCTTTCTTGGATGAGACCAAAGTGGTGCTTGTTCCGACAGCAAGCACCTCGTATGACGTGCTTGTAGCGGTCATGGATAGTCTTCGTGGTCTTGAACCGACAGACCCCCCCCTATTTAAACCGAATTCTCAAACCGGGATCGAGGAGCCAGTGAAGGTCCTTTTTCCCGAAATCGTTTTTGGGAATCTTCTAGGAGAAAACTAGATGTCACGCCTGCGATCTATTCGGTTTCGACGAAGCAGAAGAAAGCATCGCGACGTAGAATTGCAACTTACCAGCATGATGGACGTGCTCGTCATTATTCTAGTTTTTCTTCTGAAGAGCTATTCCACCTCTACAAATAACTTCACGACTTTGCCTGGATTGAAGCTGCCCATCTCAGCTTCGCAGGACATGCCGCCAGATAGCCTTCATTTGATCATTACTCCTGAAGGAATGACCTTTGAAAATGAGCGGATTGTCGAATTTGAACTAGCGGCTGGCTCGCTTGCCGATGAAACAGGGTACTCCATCAAGAAGGCAGACCTTGCGGAAGATGGCAGACAGATTCAACCGCTTTACGCTGCGCTCGTTAAAGCTCGTGATCGAGCAGAACTGTTACGTGCCAAATCTCGTGCGAGAGACGAGAGCGGAAACCCGCTTCCTTTCGATGGAGTCTTAGCTATTCAAGCTGACAAGCGTGTTCACTACGACACGATTCGAAAGATCATGTTCACGGCTGCCACTGCTGGCTACAAAGTATTCCGACTACTCGCCCTAAAACGCGAGACCTAAAAATCGAGAGGCGCTTCACTCGAACCGAAGAGTGCGTTTGCCTTGACTCGCTAAGGTAAAAGCAATCAGCTTGTAGAGAAGCCTAGCGCCGCAATTAGCATCCCACTCATCACCCTCGGGTCCAGGGGCCACCTCATTCAAATCAAACCCCACAATCGTGCGTCCAGAAGCCACTAGTTGCCTGAGGATCGTTGTGGCTTCATTAAACTCAAGACCCCCTGGAACTGGCGTGCCCGTGTGCGGGCAATACCGAGGGTCAAGGCCATCAATGTCAAAAGAGACGTACACTTGAGAAGGAAGGTCTTCCACGATCCGGTTGGCCAAGCCTTCGAAGGTCTCTCCTCGAAAACGAGAGAGAGCCATGTCCCGATCAAAATAAGTACGCACTCGATCGCCCTGAGATTGAACATAGTTCATCTCCTGCTCACAAATATCTCGAATCCCCACCTGAACCAACTTGGTCACTGCAGGTATCTGCTCAAGCACATTGTACATAATTGAGGCATGAGAATGCTCAAACCCCTCATAAGCGATTCGAGTATCTGAATGAGCATCGAAATGAAGGATCCCGAAACCGCGATCCCGCCGAGTCAATCCCAACGAGGAAAAGCGCTCTGCGTGAGCCTGAATCGAACCGAACGGAGTAGAATGATCTCCGCCCACCAGACCCACCACCTTACCCTCATGGAGAAGCCCCTGAACCTGCTGATACACCCAAGAGTTCAGTTGAACGGAAAGCTCATTGACTCTCGAGAGATTTCTTGCAAGTGATTGATTTGATTCGATTTTTCCACCTAAAGCAATCACTGCTTCAGCGAGCTTTTTTCCTTCATGGTTCCATTCCTGAACCGTTTCTGAAACCGAGCGCATGAAAATGCCCGGCTCATAAGGCCGCTCGACATCAAGATCAAAAAGGTCTACCTGCTTGCTCGCCTCAAAGATCGCCTGAGGCCCTCGAGAGGTCCCTCCTCCATACGAGGTGGTCACCTCC
>JAGWZD010000348.1 GCA_018968995.1 Bdellovibrionales bacterium | reverse complement strand
GTTGCCAGGTTGAGCGAGTATTTAAGCATGTTTGTCTGCGCGACCCGACTTCCTCTGAGCGAGGAAAAATTCAAGAGATTGCCGTTCAGTTTGAGAATAACAACTATCAGTTCAAAAACCTTTTCGAGCCCGTGGTGAATTTATGTTTATGATCGCCAGAGCTTTGATTTTAATCGCAAGCATTTCTCTGGTCGGCTGCTTTCAGGACCGCACGGGCGGCATGAGTGTGTCAGTGAAAATTGAAACGTCACCTACATCATCCGCATCACCCCAGCCATCGGCGACGCCCACGGGGTCGGTTCAGCAAAAAGTCACCTATCCTTTGCCCGGGATGAAGTCGGGCGATCAAATCTTTAGCAACTTTTCGAGGCTTACAGGCGTCGGTCCAGAGCACCCCAGTTTTCAACGCATTATGGATGCTTTTGAGGCCCCTAATGGGGGCGGCGGGCTGAAACTTCAGCTACCAGCGGGTTCTGATTTGGCCTCACTGACGATGTCAGGGCAAAAGGCCCTTCTGGAACTGGCCGCGCTCTTTTGTGAGGCGAGCACTAGTCTTCCAGCCGATCAGCGGTCTGAAGTTTTCGGTGAGAAGCTCGATTTTACGCGCTCTTTGGATCAGGTTCTCAGCAGTGATTCCGAAAGACGTGATTTGGCTCAATCGATGGTGGGTCAGTTTCTTGGGCCAGCAGATCAAAAGCTAGCGGCAGAGCGAGAGGCGATGATCGTAGACCTCATGGGCCTCATTGAAGGACTAAGGACTGATTCGTTGAGTGCGAACACGGGTCGAAGCGTGGGCGAAACAAAAAACCTTGCTGTAGCAGCATGCTCAGCGGTCTTGGGTTCATTAACGGTGGCACTACAATGAAAAATAAATTTCGTTTCAACAAAGTCAAGAGTACTGAAAGTTCCTCACAGGAACACATGTCGAGGCGCCAGTTTTTGGGTGGAATGACGGCGGCGGCTGGTGGATTTGCCTTGATGCCAAGCATTGCACTCTTGGCGGCTCAAAAGGCCGCGGCTGCGGATAATACCTGTTCATTACCAAACGCTTCAGAAAGGGTGCCGGTTTTCTTGATCGAGTTACCTGGGGGCGGAAATATCGCAGGGGCAAATGTCATTGTCGGCGGTCGAGCCTCGGATGGGTATGTTGGACAAGATCAGCTTCTTCCGCTTGATGCCTATAAGAATCTGGCGCTTCGTGAGAACGGAGTCAGTCTCACTGCCTCGATCGACTCAGCGGGCGGTTTTAAATGGTTTTCGGGTGATGATGTGGTTCGCCCGGGTGAGAACAAATTTCCCAATGCTGCCGAGACTCAGCGAGATTTCGGTTTAAGCTTTCACGCGAATAGCGGCCTTCTTAAGGGGCTTCGCGACGGAACCTCGGAAGAGACTCGAAAAAAAGTGGATGGTGTTGTGTTTTGCACCTCAACTTTAGACGATACCCATCTCAATCCGTTTAATTCGGCCTTTTGGTTGGCCAAATCCGGCCTTCAAGGTCAACTGACCGCAAGTCTCACCAATGACTCTCGCTCAATAGTGGGACGATCATTAGCCCCTGATGCTTCGTACGATGCCCGATTTCGCCCCTTACTGGTTCGGGCAAGAAATTTTAATACCACTATTCCCTCATTAGGCGCACTTTCGGGCTTTCTCAAAGAGCCTGTGAGTCGAGACCGATTTTTTTCATTTGTAGGTCGACTATCTAGCTCGTCGCTTAATCGATTTCTGTCGAGTGGTTTAGATACTCAACTCGCCGCGGTTTTGGGTTGTCATCCTGCCAATATTTCAAAGCTACAATCTTTTGGGTCGGACACATTTGATCTGAGAAAAGACGCAGCGATGTCGAGCCTCTCTTCAGAGGCTTCAAAACGAAACCGTGGCTTCGGCAATGAGATAGCTCTTCGAGAGGACTACTTCAGTCGAGGGACCATGGAGGCCGCCTTTTCTGATATTGCTCTTCAAGCAGCTCAGATGTCGAAGCTACTCGCGGATGGGTTCGCAGGGGTTGCCTCTTTAAGCATGATTGGAAATTTTGATTACCACGGTCAGTCCATCGCAGCCGCGCGAGCACTGGATGTTGCCGCCGGCCGAGTGATCGGAAAAATTTTAGAGACTTTTGCTCAGAAGCAAAAGCCAGTGATGATTCACATTTTCACAGATGGTGGTGTCTCAAGTTCAAATTCCGACTCCTGGAACTCGAACCCCACCTGGGACGGCGATAACGGAGAGGTGAGTGCAAACCTACTGTTTGTTTACAATCCAGCAGCGGCCCTATCGGGCGAGGGGAGAACTCGCTCTATCTTGCAGCCTGAATTTCTGCCGAAAGACGAGTCAAGCTCGGGTCTCTATGGCAGACAAGTGGGCCATTTCTATAGCGCAGATAATCGTTCTCTGATT
>JAGWZD010000021.1 GCA_018968995.1 Bdellovibrionales bacterium | reverse complement strand
GCTGTCGAAACCGTCAAAGAGCCAGTATCTAAAGAACTTTGGGCAGAGAAAGATCTTCAAAAAATTTGGTCTTCGTTTTCCTCTCGTATTCCTTCAGTCACTTGGGTCCATGATTCCGCGCCAGCCTATGCCATTGAGTGTGTTGGCGACGCTTTGCGAATCGTTGCATCGGGGCCCGATGCGGCAATGAGGCGCGAGCAACTTTATGCGGCAGTTTTCGAGATGGGCTTTTTATTTCCGCATCCTCGAATTCAGATCACCCCAAAGCCCGAGCAGGTGCAGGCGGCTTGCGGCCGAACAGGGCAGTTTACGGCCCGTGTGGCTAAGCGAGGGTTTCATTTGCACACGATGCACCCCTCGGAGTGGGTGAATGGATTCTTGATGGACGATCTAAGTATTGCTGATGATACGATTCGTTGGTTAGTTCGAAACCAACAGAACGTCATTCAGATTCAAACTTTACGAACCTCGAATAAGAAGCACCTTCAGAGAGCGCTGAGGCTAGCGCGCGAAGCCGGCCTGGAGGTGGGTTTTAGTGCAGCATTTGCTTTGGCACAGCAGAAAGCACTTCATTTGGTTCCGATTTGGGCCACCCTGTCTGATAGAACTTGGCGTAAGCCTCTGCGCGAGAATCTTAATAAAATTATTTCGGATTACGAATTTGATTTTTTAGGCGCTGAAATGGGAACCACCGAGTTTACCTCGACTAATGTCGAGCGAACCTTGGACTGGATGGAAGAGACTCGGAGAATTCTGAGTGAACACGGGAAAAATCTCTTCATCAAGATCCACACCTCTACTGGCCAAGATGACCCTAAGTACGGAAATTATAATTTCATAGCGCAATACGCGCATCCCAGTGTTGGAGTGCTTCCCCATACTGTGATGTTCTACTCACTTTCCGATTCACCTACGCCGGTTTATGGACGTAAAGATTTTTCCGATATTCGAGACTTCATGCTTCAGCAGCGGGATAGGCGGCCTACCTGGTTTTATCCTGAAACAAGCTATTACGTTGGGATGGATATTGATGTTCCGATTTTCTTGACCGATTACTTCACGCAAAGACGAGCGGACTTTGATGAAGTGGTCAAAAGCGGAGTGTCCGGTCATCTCACCTTCACTACCGGGCAAGAACTGGGATATTGGCTCTTTGATTGGAACGTTGCCCTTCAGGCTTGGCCGCAGGCTGCTACTGACCCTTGGCTTGCGCTCCGACTACTCGGAGAAGATGTGGAAGTTTGGAAGCAGATTACTTCGTTCCAACATGAATACTTTAGTCGCAAGCAAGTCATTCGAATGCTGAGCTCATCCAACCTGATGGATGAAATTGCGTGGTTTAAGCCGATTCATGATCGAACTCTTCTGAAAGATCTATTTGGAAACAAGAGGCGACTAAAAACAGAAATTGCGCTGCTTGAGGAAGCCATTGCTGCAGAGCCGCCGCTCACTGGCATTCGTAATGTAGAGCTTCGCGCCATGTTGGAGGTTACCTCTATTCGTATGCGTCATGCTTTGGCGGTGCGAAAGATCATCCTCGGAGACAAGAAGATGCATTGGGCTGCGCGGGCAAGCGGGCTGAGATCTCAAGCATTCCAGCTTTTGAAGCAGGTCAAAACAACCATGAATCGCTACCCGCAATCCTTGGTGTTTCGTCGAGGGGAAAACGCCACGAGCTATGATGAGGGCTACGGCGCAACGGCAGTAAAACTCCATTTTTGGGAGCGCGAAGAGTTGATGGCTCAAGACCTCGCGCGCGCCAATAACCCCTTTTTCATGAATATGTATAATGTTTGGAAACTGTTGTTTTGATGCTGTGTCCGCGGTGACATTCGTGAAATCTCTGCGCAATTCTGCGAATTTCAAGAGTTGCTTCAGTTCCGCCAAAAAACCGCCGATACTATGAGTATGAACAGAGAGAGCTTTTTGGAAACGGTTCGTAAGCAGTACAGTGAACGCATCAGTTCGGCCTATTTGTATTGTGAACACGAGGGTCGAGTCGATGTCAGCGAGTTCGAGGCTCAGCTGAAACCATTAAAGCGGATGGCCGGTCGTGAGGGGATTTCTCCGGGCGATTTTGACGAGCTGGTATTCTCGTTTTTTCCTGATTTTCGGGGAAAAGTGGATTTGGAGCTAAGCGGGACCTCTAAGGCCGCGTAAAAGCACGGATTCACCCTTTCAGCACCGTCAAATCAGGCGGTGTTTTTTTTCAAAATTCTTGTTAGACGGTAGGCGAACTCACTCAATCGGAGGAGATTATGTTCGCCTTAGCATCTGCCGTTCAGTCTGTTCTGACCATGCTTCAGTTGGTGCTTGGAGTCGTGATGGTGCCCTATGAAGGCCAGTCTATCGATCTACTCACTCCTGAAAAAGGGTATGTTTGTCAGGACCCTACCTGGGTGAAAAAACCTCAGCTTAAAAGTGGCGCTACTTACCTGACCTCAATGAGTTCGGAGTGTGTTGTTTACCCCCAGCTGGGTGGAGATCTTGAAAAGCTTCAGGCCTTTTCGATTGAACAGTTAAAGCAACGCGCCAGAATTGATCGCGGCCCAGTCGATACCACCTTTGAGGGTTTGCCGAGTAAGTACCTCGAGGTCACAGCCATCGTAAAAGGAAAGGATACCGTCACGGTCACTCAGGATGTGAATCTGGCGACGGATCAGACCACTCGCCTAATTTCATCTTCCATTTCTAAGAAAATCGTCGGCACTGGATATGGACAATACTTAAAGAAAATCGACACTCGTTCAGAGCTAAATAAGACAACCGATCCGTCAGCGGACCGAGTGGTCATTACTTTTTATGCTGAAGTTGATAAACCTTGGTTTGCGCCCGCTGATTTTTTTGTGAGTGAAGCCGAGAAGCGGGTTCCTGGGGAGTTCGTAAAGGTTCGCAATCAGGTATTAAGCGAGATGAGCAAGAATTACTGATTACTCACTGGGAGTCGGCGGGGCTTGGATACCCCACGACTCCCAAATTTTTTTCTCTTCTTCCAGACTGATCACTTTTTTAAATTTTGCACCTGATCGTCCCTTCACGCGGGCCTCGCAGGACTTCCAGTCGGGATGCCGCATGGGTACACCGTCAACAAGACTAAGATAGGCGAGTGCCGCGGGGGGCTTCTCTCGTCTATCGTTTGGATCTGCCTCGGGGATGTCACGATTTTCCGGCAGATCGTGAATGGCAACGAAATATTTCAGCAGTGGACCTCGATAAAGAGGCTCTGAAAGAGTTTTTCCTTGAGAGAAGGCGACGGCGATCTCATCCACACGTTCGTTTCCCGGAACTCCCTGGTGCCCGCGCACATGAGACCAGCGAATGGCCGGATCACCAGCCGTTCGGCGGTGAGCCACTTC
This sequence comes from Bdellovibrionales bacterium, assembly GCA_018968995.1. Classification (GTDB taxonomy): domain Bacteria; phylum Bdellovibrionota; class UBA1018; order UBA1018; family UBA1018; genus CAIOHW01. Next base: position 11,676 of record JAGWZD010000021.1, on the reverse strand, counting down.
AGCGGATAAGGCCTGCCAAAGTTCACGGTTCGAAACATCGCCTCCCTCGGCGGTCTTCCAGTCACGCTTTCTCCATCCCCAGATCCACTGAGTAATTCCTCGCAGTACGTAAAGTGAGTCCGAGATCACCTCTACGGGTCCACGGTGGCCGCGGATGTGACCTAGCGCGCGAATGACTGCCAATAGCTCCATTTGATTGTTGGTAGTTTGTTGGACGCGGCCGCCGAACTCTTCGATCAGCCCTTCGGGATGATAGACGATGGCCCCCCATCCTCCAGGACCAGGGTTCCCCGTGCACGCTCCATCGGCAAAGATCATGAAGTCAGACTCTTTTTTCACTCTCCCAAGCACTAGCGCGGTTAGTGGCTTACGCCAAGAGGATGCTCAAGCAGCCTGAGAGGGCCCCTCCTTTTCATGGGGGAGTTCTAGGCTTCGAAGTTGAAGCACGTCGGTAAGATCCGAGTAGCGAATGTACCCCACCAGATGACCCTCGCGCAGAACCGGAAGTGCCTCGAGAGGCGATGAAAGGATCTTTTTCAATGCTTGCTCGAGCGAGTCTCTGGAGTCGAGAGGCTCTAGGGAGTCACCCATGTAATTTCCTACTGTTACAGTGGACCTGAGGGATCGGGGTACCGCTCTAATGGTTTGAAGAGACACGATAGAATAGCTTGTCCCGTTTTGAATAGGAAGGATCGTTGTTCGGTTTTTGAGCATTGTTCCAATGGCGGTTTCTATAGTGTCACTTTCACTCAAAGAGTCGGATAGTGTCGTCGCATCTTCTACGCTAAGTCCTTTCAGAAGACCTCGGGCGACTGTCATTGAGAGTTCGGACTGAGCTGCAACATAAAGAAAAAAAGCAATAAGGACCAAAAGCACATTGAAGCTAATGATTCCAAGAATGGCAAAAATCCAAGCAAATACGGTACTGATTCTCGCGGCAGACTGAGTTGCCCGAATGGGCCCAATACGTGACGCCATTACCGCTCTTAATGCTCTTCCCCCATCAAGCGGAAATGCGGGCATCAGGTTGAAAATTGCCAAAACAAGATTGATCTGACCGAACCAGATTGAGATAAAGTCTAGATTTGGAGACGAGGAAATCCGAAAAATTCCATAGCCGATACCTGAAAGAAGTAGGCTAACAACCGGACCGATTAAGGCTAAACGGAACTCTTGGGCAGGTCTCTCAGGGATGTCATCGATGTCAGAAATGCCGCCTAAAAGCATGAGCGTGATGCTGCGCACTCTGGCTCCTTGCTTTAAGGCCACTAGGGCATGACCGAACTCATGAATTAAGACCGAACCGAACAGCAGCAGCGCCATTGCCAAGCTCCAGGTCAGTCGACCGAACAGCAGGTCGCCTGGACTGACACCTGCTGCCCGAGTGAGCGCGTCGAACCCCGCATAAGTCACAAAGATCAGATAAGGAATGGCTAGTAGCAGGGTAACGTGTAACCTGATCTGAACTCCTTTGTAGCGCCCGACTCCCCAGCTTGATCCTATGAGCCCTTTACGATTTATTTTGGAATTCATGGAACAGGCTAAAGCAATAGAGATGCCCTAGCCACACTGTCTCAGATTTAGATTGGTCTCCAAGCGGCAGCCAGTCGGCAGCTGACAGGCAGGAAGCTGAAGCGCAGCGCTATCTTCAGGATAAGGGGCCTTCATCCACATTCGCAGAGTATCAACGCGAATGGAAAGAATGTCTCGGTCGCGGCAGTCCACCTGACCCGATATTTCCATCGTTAACGAAGACAAGCAGAGTGCATTACGTGAGCTGTCAGGGCCTAATTTGGTTTTAAATCCAGGTATCACTAATGAGAAGGCTCCATTTGGTAGAGTCTGCCACAGGGTATCCACGCTTCCATCCGCAGTACGCACCGCTAGGGTTTTTTCGGCACAGTCCGCAGAAAGATAAATCGGTACAGGGGGCCCGCTCAGTTCAATTTCTGGTATTCCGATCTTACAGTTATAGAGTTTGACGCCAGCGTTTATCGCTTTAGAGACCGTACCAAAGGGGCACTGTGTTCCAACCAAGAGATCACCACGTACGGTTGGTGATCCGTCGCCGCTCGAGCGATCTGCCCCGTTTCGGCCACAGGACATGAGAAGCGCAAGACCTAAAGTGCCGCAGATGAATAGGGGCTTGATCCGCATAGCTTTTTTAGAATGCAACTGAGGGTCCATACTGCGGTGGACTGCTAGAGATTAGCGGTGTAATTGAGAGGCCATGAAAGCTTGTCTTCTCCGTGCTGCTCTGGTTTTTGGTTTAATCCTCGGTGCATTTCCAGTGCATGCTTATGAAAGTCGTTCTTCGGCTCCAGATTGGGCCGAAAAGATGCTGGGACAATGGCGCGGTGAAGGGGTTCGTAAAGATTTGGCTACAGGCAGAAAAACGCTGGTGACCGTAGAGGTGCGCTCTGAGTGGCGTACGCAATTGAAATTTCCAGCTCTGGTATCTAAGAATTCTTTTAAAGAAGAAACTTTAGACTCAAGTGGGGCAGTGACTCAGGTACGTGAATATGAGCGAGTTTATTGGATGCGTGAGACTTCAAGAGAGGAATCACGAGCCGAAATCATTTTGGGCGGGGGAGAAGACTCCTCTACGAACCCATCTTCAAGTGGATCATATGATTCATTAAGCCAACTCATGGTGATTCAGCAGGAGCTTGGCCTGGGAACTCGAGTAAACTCCACTTCTGATCTCTCTCAGGACGGCGTAACGTTTTACCAGGAAATGTTTTGGAATAACGGACGCAAGAAGACCTTCAGCGAGATTACCTATTCTCGCCTTCCTTAAGTTCGTTCTCTCATGACTCATCTGCGGCCTTTAGCTTTGATGGCGGCAAGCTCTCTGGGCTTTGCCTTCATGACGGTGATAGTAAAGCTGCTGTCTGCTGATTTATCCGCGTTCTGGTTAGTAGTTATTCGAACGGGTTTCACTTCGCTGGTCTTTATGTTGGCCCTGATGGCTCAGGGTCAGAAATTTATTCCAAAAACAGGAACTGCTGTCCTGGTGATCCGCGGTCTAGCGGGTTTTGGGGGCATATCTTGTCTTTTCTACGGAGCAACGCATCTTCCATTAGCGATCGCTACTTTGTTGAACTGGAGTGCGATCGTCTTTGTATTGATGTTTTCTGCACTTTTTCTAAATGAGAGGGTCGAAAAAAGCTCACTGCTATGGATTGGGTTGGCTGCACTCGGTCTGATGCTATTAATCTCACCTAACCTCAACAAAAGCTCGAGTGAGGCAGGCTCGCAGCTTTCTCTTTTGGCGGTAGCCATTGGAGTTCTGGGAGCGATTTTTTCTGCGATGGCAACCACTGCAGTGAGAGCGGCCTCTTTCCGTTTTTCGGCTGAGCTTATTATTTTTTATTTTAGTGCCCTGGCTTTCATCCTTGCTTTGCCCTTAGCCTTTTTAGAAGCACGGCCGGGCCATGTTGTAAGTGTCATATTTTCATCGCCATTGCAGCTTGGGCTCGTTCTTGCGCTCGGCGCATTCGGTACGCTGGCGCAGTATGCAATGACCCGAGGGTATGCATTAGTCAGCGCCGGAATCGGTAGTTCGATGGGTTTACTTACCGCCGCCTTCTCTGCGCTACTAGGGTGGTGGTTTTTTGACGAAAGGCTTTCGGGTCTTCAGTGGATCGGTGTATTCACTCTGTCGGTTGCTGTTTTCTTGATCGGCTTTCAGAGGGGCCCACGCCGGTCGAGAAAAGGGAGAGCACTCGCGCAAACCTCCGAAATCAGTTAAACTTTTACTATTGTGAAAAAACGCGTTGAGGATGTTTCGGTGAATCAGCCCGTTTGGTTTCAGCCAGAGGCACCTCTTGGTTCAGCCGTGCGCTATATCGCATCGCTTTCACCCCGTTTTAATTGGGTGGGCATTTATATTCTGCGCGGAAAGTCGCTCGTTTTAGGACCTTTTATTGGTGAGGCCACCGAGCACAAAAAGATCCCCGTCGGAACGGGTATATGCGGAACCGCAGTAGCGGAGAACCGAGACTTGAACGTCCCTGATGTGACTCAGGTTAAGAATTATCTGTCTTGCAGTGTAGCGACGAAATCAGAGCTTGTTGTTTTGGTTCGAAGTCTTGAGGGAAAAATTCTCGGACAGATCGATATCGATAGTCATATTCCTGCAGCATTTGGTGAGCAGGAGGAAAGTTGGGTGCGCCAGGTGGCGCGGGAGCTAGGTGAACGATGGCCTCACGAGTAAAGAAACCTGAGAATACAAACTTGGATGAGTTACTGTTTTCCTCTGCTGAACAAAAGTTGATTCGTCTTCTTTTAACTGAATCCACTACAGTTTTTCCTCTGCGTCAGCTTTCGAATCGGCTTAAGGGTGTCCGAGGTGTAGGTGGTCCGGATGGTCTCAAGCAGATGCTCGCAAAGCTAAGCGCGGTGGGCATGATCGATTGGGTGGATCATGAGCGTGCGATTCGATTGCGAGATGACGAAGGACGGATTGAGCTTCTGAAGGTGCTGTCGGCGGTCTGTGATTTAGAGACTTTACGCCAGTCGCTTGAATCGATCTGTCCACGAGGGTTTCTTGTGGGAGTTCGTGCTGAGGGTAAAGGAACGACTGATTCAGACTATGATGTGGCCGTAATCAGCGACCAGCACGACGAGGTCGAGCGTATTGCTCGTGGGCACCCGCTCGGTAAAAAAATCAAAGTCCAATTTTTAGATGCAGATGATTACCGAGATGAGCTTCAGCGTTTTACTCGCTATATTACGCTCTGGGGCTCTTCATTATGAAAAGAAAACATTGGATCCTGGCGTTTGTTCCGCCGGCACTCATTTTTATCGATCAATGGACCAAGATCATCATTCTGAATAAGTTTATGTTAGGTGAGTCCATTCCTGTGATCTCTTCTTTTTTTAACATCACCTACGTTCGGAACACGGGAGCCGCTTTTGGTTTTCTTGCGACCGCTCATCCATCATTTCGTGTTCCCTTTTTTCTGGTAATCCCGGTGATTGCGCTTGTTGTAATTGGGTACTTATTTAGAAAGCTTCCTGAGCGTGACGTAAAGACAGCTCTGGCCCTGTCGTTAGTGATGGGGGGAGCGATCGGAAACTTAATCGATCGCGTACGGTTAGGGTATGTGGTCGATTTCTTGGATTTCCATTGGAAACTCCAAGCGCATTTTCCGGCTTTCAATGTCGCAGACTCCGCTATCTGTGTGGGCGTGGCGTTGATGATGCTGGATTTCTCAAAGAAGGAGCCGGTCTAAATTAATGTTTCCCCTTTTGTTTCAGATTGGTCCCTTTCCCGTCCATACCTATGGTCTGATGATCGCCATCGGCTTTTTTGTCTCCGTTTCAATGATTCGAAGACTATCCCAGCAATCTGGGTTGGATCCTCAAAAGATGGCAGACTTCGCTTTTTGGTTCCTTCTCGTGGGCTTTATTGGAGCCAGGTCACTTTTTGTGATTACACGCTGGTCGGACTTCGCAGCTGATCCGTTGGCAATATTTAAAATCTGGGAGGGTGGCCTGGTTTTCTTTGGAGGTCCACTCTTGGCCGTGCCTTTTGGTATCTGGATGGTCCACAGGAGCAAGATTTCGGGATGGAAGGGCATCGATATTTTTCTTCCGCCTATTGCTATTGCTCATGCTTTTGGACGTTTAGGATGCCTGGCTGCAGGATGCTGTTATGGTCGACCGACCGATCTTCCATGGGCCGTACGGTTGAACTCAGAGCTTGTCGATAAAGCGCATCGCGGCGTCGCCTTACACCCCGTTCAGCTTTATGAGGCAGTAGCGCTCACTTTACTATTTGCAGGTTTACTATGGTTATTTCCACGCAAAAAATTTGATGGTCAGGTTGGGCTGAGCTATTTACTGGCATATCCGATCGTCCGTTCAATCATTGAAGAGTTTCGAGGAGATTCAGTCCGCGGATTTGTAATTGATGGTTTTCTCTCTACGAGTCAGTTTATTTCATTAGTGATTTTTTTGGTCGCCCTGATTGCACTGATTTGGAGAGTCCGAGAAGTAAATGAGATGCGAAAATGAATGGAGTTCTGGTTACAGCGTTGACGAGCGCTTTTTTGGGCTCGATTCCCTTTGGTCTAATCTTTGTTCGAGTTTTTTCCGGACAGGATATTCGCAACCAAGGCAGTGGTAATATCGGGACTGTTAATGTCTCTCGAGTTCTCGGTTTCTGGCCAGTGGGCTTCCTGACCTTTTTATTCGACACTCTGAAGGGAGTGGCGGCAGTGATTCTTGCGAGCAAGGCTGCGGAATCACTATTTCAAGGATGGACATTTTATCCTGTTGAAATTTGGCAGCCCGGCGGCCCCCTTTTGCAATGGTTTGCGGGATTCTGTGCCGTTGCGGGACATTGTTACACTCCTTGGCTTCGATTTCGGGGTGGCAAGGGTGTCGCCACTGGTTTTGGAGCGATGATTCTTCTAAGTCCATGGGCATCTCTTGCGGCAATTCTTGCATTTGGGATTATGTTTTTTTCTATGCGCATTGGTTCCTTATCGAGTTTGGTGGGGTTGCTCATCTTAGTGATCGCCCACGCCGTGTTGCCAGGTTTCGAGATTGGACCGCATCTGATCTTTGGGGCACTACTTGTTTTTATTATCCTAGCCCGACACGAGAAGAACTTGGATGCTCTGCTTGAAAGCCGTGAAAACCGTTTCTAGAATTTTTATCAGATTCTTGGTTCTGCCTCTTTTTTTTGAGGTCGGTACGATCTCTTTTCCGTCTGCGCAGGCGGGTGAACCAAAAGCATGTAGAACAGTGATTACACTTTCGCCTGCACTTGCTCAGGTGGTGCTCGATCTTTTAGGTGCTACCGAGGCACGCTCTCGCTTGATTGGCGTTTCTAGCTTTTCGCCGCTGCCCCGGGGTCTAAAAATTCAGGAGGTGGCATCCTCAGGGCAGCTCAATATCGAGCGGGTCCTAAAGACAAAGGCAGACTGTATTTTCGAAGCTCCAGGAGTTCTGCCCTCGGCGGTCCTTGAGCGTCTGAATCGAGCGCTTGAGGCCCAGGGAAAAAAATCGAGGATGATTCGCGTCCCTATGGACTCTTTAACAGACATCTCTGAAGCCTATCAATCTGTAGGAGTAGCGTTGGGAGTTTCTGATCGGGCTTCGATACTCATTAAAGAATTCGAAGAAAAATTGGTGTCTTTTAAGGGTAAGCTTGCTGGGATTCGTGTTCTGATTCAATTAGATGATCATCCGCTAATGGTAGTGGGTGGCGGTAAAACCTTTTTGTCCGATGCGCTGAGACATCTTGGCGTTATAAATGTCTATTCCTCTCTTAAAGAGCCTTATCCAAGAGTGTCGGCCGAGAGCGCTGTGGCGGCTGATCCAGAGAGAGTTTGGATTTTGGCAGACCGCACGCAATCAAATAAATATGAGGAAATGTCCTCTTCATGGAAGAGGAGGTTTCCTTCGATGAAGGCAGTACGAGAAGGCGGTGTAAGAATTATTTATTCAAGAGAACTTACTCTTCCTACGCGTGGCCTCATTCAAGGGCTTCAGACGGTATTGAATCATGAAGCTCAGTAGACTTTTATTTTTATCATTAGGTCTTCTGACGATCATCTTTGTCGCCGCTAATTTGTGGGGCGATCTAGACATTCAATTCGCAGTACGAAATCCTCAGCTTGTTTGGGAGTTGCGTGGGTCACGCGCTCTTCTTGCCGTGGGAGTAGGGGCCTCGTTGGCGCTTGCCGGGGCGCTGCTACAGGTCCTTTTTTCTAACCCCATTTGTGAGCCCTACACTCTGGGCATCTCTTCGGGGGCTGCTCTTGGTGCTGTTATTGCTGGATCAATGGGCGCTCAATGGGTTCTTCAGGGAGTCGCTATCGGATCCTTATTCGGGGCGATGCTATTCACGCTGCCTTTAGCTGTGCTGGCATCACGAGGGAGCACCTCAGGGCAATCCTTGTTGCTCGCCGGAGTCATGATGGGTTTTTTTGGGTCTAGCATGGTAGCCCTGGTAATGGCGCTTGATACTTCTTCCGGTGTTGCTCAGGCGTTGGTTTGGTTATTAGGAGATCTATCTAGAGCCACTTCGGTCAGTGCTTGTTTGACCCTAGGGTGTTCCCTGCTCGTGGCCGTGTGGATCTACCGAAGGCGCCTGGAGCTTGATGCTCTGTTATTAGGCGAACGCTCGGCCCGTTCGGTAGGCGTAGAGATGGACCGTCTTAAGCGGGAAGTTTTGGCGGCGAGTTCGATTTTGGTGGCCATCGGTGTTGCCTCATCTGGAATGATTGGATTTGTCGGTTTAATGATTCCACACTTAGTTCGAAGACAGGTGGGCTCAATCCATGCTCGGGTGATTCCTCTGTGTGTGGTCTGGGGTGGAATCTCTGTTCTGCTCTCAGATTTAGTGGCTCGTTCGTTATTTTCTCCGCGAGAGATTCCTGTGGGAGTGATCACCGCTCTCATTGGTGCTCCGATGTACTTTTTTTGGCTTCGGCGCGGGGGGGCACATGGCTGAACGCGTGATTTTACGAGCCTCGGACGTAAGCTGGTGCTCCAGTGGCGAAAAAGAATCTGGGGTTATTCTAGATCGGTGTTCAGTAGATATACGCCAAGGGGACTGGATTTCTTTAATTGGGCCGAACGGTTCTGGGAAGTCGACGCTTCTACAGGTTCTTTCCGGAAATCGTGGTTTCTGCAGGAACAGTTTTTCGGGAGAAATTCGTTGGCAAGATTCCGAATGGACTAAGCTGCACTCTCGTGAGCGAGCCACTCGAATTGCTTACGTTTCATCAGAGTTTAATTCCGTTTTCCCATTAAAGGTAATTGAAGTGGTTGAGTCTGGAGCATTCGCCTCGGGTGACCTGAGAAATGTTCATGCGGCAGTCTCTTTCTGTGATCTTGGCGCGCTGATAAATCGTGGAATGGACTCACTGAGTAGCGGAGAGCGACAACGTGTTGCGTTGGCGCGCGCTCTGGTTCAAGGCGCTGAGGTTTTATTTTTGGATGAAGCCTTTTCTAATATGGATTTAGATTATCAGTTGGAACTCGGTGCACGCTTGAAAGGGCTTGTTGACGGATCTAAAGACTCTCCCTTTCTTTTGTCAGCGGTAGTGCTGGTTTCTCATGATTTTAGTTTGTGTCTACGGTGGGCAAATCGAGCTTGGGTCATTCATCGAGGAAAAACTATTTCCTCGGGACCAATTAAAGAAGCTCTTTCAGAGCACGTTCTTCGGGTCATTTATCCGAAGGCCTCGCCGTATCTACTGTTTCAAAAATAAATGGTCATACCAGAGGTGAGGCTACTTCGATCTTGAGGCACCCTTATTCTTTCCATGGCAAAGTCGAAAGAGATCTTCGGGGCTATCCATCCAATCCCGTAGGCAAATCCGTTGGCCTTAGTTTGCACATCAGGATGAGAGATGTTTTTGAAAGTACCCACACGCAGGAATAGGTCTTTAAAGATCGCCACCTCAGATCCTACCTCGTATCCAAACCTTGGATTGGACGGAATTTTTAATCCGTCTCCCAGTCGAGTCCGTGGGTCGATGTAAAACAAGAGCTTCTCACTTGCTTTGAATTTTGTACCTAGAACGAGCTCTCGTTCTAGGCCGAGCTGAGAGGTGGCTGAGGGGGTAAGTAAGTTATCGGCAATGAAAGCAAGTTGAAACCAATCAAAGGGTGCCCCAGTCGCGGATAAGTTAATATTTTTGCTGTTATCGATAGAGCCTTTGTTTCTGCTAAAAAATAGTTTGCCGGCGATTCCAAAAGCGATTCGGGGATGAATTTTTTTTGAGGCGCTGATGTGAACCGCCGTGAGTTCATCTCGAACGGTATAGGCGGCTGCCGCCTGAAAGAATTGCGACATTCCATCCATCACAGACACATTATAAACTCGCCCCCGACCCTCACCGAGGGCCTTGAAATCGGCGGCCCAGCTATAGACCGGCAGGAACGAGGCAAATGACGGATTCTGAAACACCGAGTCATTTAAGAGGGGGTTCGCGTGCCCGGCTCCCCCGAGTCCGGCGCTTCGGGCTGACCGGAAGTCGTTCCCGAAAGCCCTGTTACCACCAGGTAAAATCAATAATATCAATAGTATAGCACGACTTTTAGTAAAATAATGCATAGCGTTTACTCCGCGCGTCAAAAAGTTCTTTACCGCCGCTTCAGGCTAAGGTAAGTCTCCGCTCCGAAATGGCTATGCGCAAGGAAAAGCTCGCTCGATTGAAAAACGATCTCCTCACCCGCCGCGAAAACATCGTGGTGGGCTTAAGGCGCTCGACTGAAGAGTGGATTGATAGCGAAGACCTGCTTCAGGCAGACTCCGTCGATCAGGCCTCTGCAGACACGGATCGCGGTATTGCGGTACAGATCCGGAATCGAGACCGAGTTGTTTTGCGCGAAATCGATGAGGCTCTGCGTCGAATCGAGAGTGGAAACTTTGGTGAATGCGAGCGTTGCGATGATGATATCTCGGAGCCTCGGCTAAAGGCCAATCCCTCCACCACACTTTGCATCAACTGCAAGGCCGAGCTAGAATCCGAAGGTCAGCGCTTTAGCGGTCGAGGCTAGTGTAGGCCCCATCCCCGCAGATCAGCTCTGATGGGGGACTCATGAAAAATATAGTTCGGACTGCTGTTATTCCTGCCGCTGGATTAGGCACTCGGTTTTTGCCAGCGACGAAATCTATTCCAAAAGAAATGATCCCCATCGTTGATGTGCCGATGATTCAGCACATTGTCGAGGAGGCGGCTCGCTCGGGTGTAACGCGTGTGGTGCTCATTACTGCCAGACACAAAGAAGCGATCGAGAATCACTTTGATTTCAATCCAGAATTAGAAGCGTTCTTGGACGATAAGGGCAAAAAGGAGCTCGCTGAACTCTCTCGTTCGCTGGGACGACTTTGTCAGGTGATTGCAATTCGTCAAAAAAACCCGATGGGTTTAGGCCATGCCGTTCTTTGTGCTGAACCAGCAGTTGGATCAGAGCCCTTTGCAGTACTGCTGGGCGACGATTTGATCGATTCCGATGTTCCTTGCACGCAACAACTCATGGACATTTATCAGCGTGAATCGGCATCGGTTGTTGGAGTGATGCAGGTGCCTCCGTCTGAGGTTAATAAATATGGGATCATCGGAGGAAAACCGATTAATACAAAAACCTGGCACGTTCAGCAGCTTGTCGAGAAGCCTGCGCCGGAGAGTTCGCCCTCATGTTGGGCCATTCCAGGACGCTACGTTCTTGAACCACAGGTTTTTGATTGTATTAAAAGAACAAAGCCGGGCAGGGGCGGAGAGATTCAGTTAACCGACGCTCTTCAGCTTCTAGCTCAAGAGCGTCGTCTGCTCGCGTATGCATTTGATGGTGTACGTTATGATACCGGTGATCGTCTCGGATTCATTGATGCCACTCTCGCATTTGCATTGAAGCGGTCAGATCTTCGAAGTGGAGTGGTTGTTTTGCTTCAAAAACATCTCAATAAAAATCGGAACTAAAGACATGAACCTGTACTCACGTATTTTATATCCTCTGATCCTTCTGGCGGCGGTGTTTTTTCCTGAAGCAACCTGGGCGTATATTCCCCCCTCTGAATATATCGTGAAGACCATGGTTCAGAAAAAGTCGGCGCTAAAACATCTCCGGGCTCGCGGAGCTGTCATGGCATTAACGCCCGAAGGAAGGCTTGCTGGACCACGATTTACTGAAGAGCTCGTTTTT
>JAGWZD010000347.1 GCA_018968995.1 Bdellovibrionales bacterium | reverse complement strand
CGCGGCATTTCCAGAAAGAGCATGATGCTAGCCATCCGAGGTCTCCTGATCGCTAGGGGGTCCACGCACCGGAACGATGTTAAGGATGATTTGCCCACGCTGCGCTTCCACTGGTTCTTCAGGAATCTGGAGGGACTCTGGGCATCTCCCGACCCTAAGGATATTGATCCTGCTTCGGTTGCCGTAGAGGATCATATGGGTGGTGAAAATCCCGAGGATGAAGAGCATGAGGATTTCTATCATCAGGGGGAGGACGCTGGGCAACCGAGGAATGTCGGACGTCTATATGCCAGCCCCAAGGCCCTCGTCACCGAGGCCGGCAACCGAGTGCTTGAACTGCTATACTGTGAACAGTGCGGAGAGGTGATGCTGGGTGGAATACGGCTAGGTAAGGAGGATGATACGGATTTTTACCTTATGGCAAATGAGCAGGAGCTCGAAAAGGTCCCTGAAATCGATCGCCCCTTGCTGGCCAAGGACAGGAAGTATTCCGACTACGGGATCTTCTGGCCCGGGGAGAGCCTCTCCGACCTCTGCCCGAAGTGGACGAATCAACAGGGTCAGGAGGACAGCAGAGCAAACACAGTGAAAAACTCTTGGGGGCAAGATGCCGTGGTTTATGAAGCACCTCGGGACGAATCAACGATTCCCGGCACCCCCTTGGCAGGATGGGTCAAGAGCCATCTCTTTCCGAAGACCGGAAGGGTCTGCCAGTTTGGAATAATAAATGGAGAAAATGCCATTTCAGGATATGTTTATCGGCTCGGGTATTTTCATCACACTGCTCATCCTATTGGTAATTATGACTATCGCGCTTTTCCTGCAGTCTGCCCATCTTGCGGAGAAGATTACAGATACCAAACAACTAGCTGGAATCTGAATAAGAAAAAATCTCCGATCAGGACTTTTAGGACCGGTTTCACCAAGATTAGCCAGGTCTTCGCCAAGGAACTCTTTAAGGAAATCCCTGATGGGGATCAGGGGCGCAAGCTGATTGTTTTCTCTGACAGCCGAGAGGACGCAGCCAAGATTTCCAACGATATCGAACGCTTCCATTACGGAGACATGATCAGGGAGATTATTTATGGAGATCTCCATGCTTATCTTCTGGGGGGGGCGGATTATCTTGACCACCTACAGAGGGATGCGGATCTAACAAAGCCGGCATCCGACTACGCGACCCTCTTTGCAGTGGATGCGGGAAAACTTCGGCAAGCGGTCATAATAATGAAAAATCTTGAGCATCTTACAATGGGCCAACAAACCCCTGAACAACGCGCCCAATATTATGAGGCGAATCGTTTTACGCTCCAAAAGCGTGACATTGCTACGAAAAAAACCATCCCTCTAAGTGGACTTTATGACGGAAACGATCCAATCCTCATTAAGCGGCTGAAGAACCTCGGCATAAATCCTGCCGGATACGGAAAAATGTCTCAAAGGTACAAAAGCTACGGAAGACCAACAGTGGAGGCTGAGTGGCATCAATTACTAGATTTTAATAGTGACGAAAATCTTTATCGATCCGCTATTGCAATTCAAGGTGCTGTTTTTCAGTCAAATGTAATAATTAACCCCAATGGTTACTTCATAGCAATCATTAGACAGCGTATACTTGAGCAACTTTTTGGTAAGCTTTTCTATGGCATCGAGTCTTCCGCTTTGGGTTATGTGGCGGTGCAAGCCGATGATACTATCATCAAAAACGCCGCCGCAATATGCAACCTGCCTCCTGATTACTTGAGGGAGGCCTGCCGTTCCGTCGTCAGATTGCTTGGAGAGAAATTCAATTACGAGCAAAAGGATTCTCTGTACGGCGGCCCCACGACAATCACTGACCGGTTTGGATCAGGAAGATTCTCACGAACGGGCAAATTTCACACAATTTATAAGTATGCGGAGAAGATCTGCAGAAAGCATAATGTTATTCTGGAGGATCTTCAACAGGCACTGAGCGATGTGATCAACAGCGTTAATCTTGGTAATGTCGGCTGGGTCTTGAGCGCGAATTCGCTGGAGCTCAAACTTTCATCACCTACTGATCCTTACTGGAAGTGCAATGCGTGTGGCAAAGTGCACCTTCATCCATCCGCCGGTGTCTGTTGCCACTGCTTCTCGGATCTGGATCCCAAACCCTGCGGCCAGTGCAATGAGATCTATCAAAACAATTATTATGCGTCCATGGTCAGCGGCGGGAGTGGGCCCTTTCGCCTCCACACCGAGGAGCTGACGGGGCAGACGGATGATCAGCCATCCCGTCAGAGGAACTTCCGAAATATCGTTCTTAATGATGATGGCCCCGAATGCGTCAAAACAATCGACCTTCTGAGCGTCACGACGACGATGGAGGTCGGTATCGACATCGGGGGACTTAGCGTGGTGATGCAGGCCAACATGCCACCGGAGCGGTTCAATTA
>JAGWZD010000346.1 GCA_018968995.1 Bdellovibrionales bacterium | reverse complement strand
ACTTCCCTGCCGCATGGAGCGGTACATGGTGCACGTGGTGGTCTTCATTTCATCGGTAGTCGTCTTCATCGACTCCATTTTGTCGGGAACAGCCACCGTAGCATCGTGCATTTGGTCCAGCTGCTTTTTGAGGGAGCACCCGGAGAGCGCAACGCTCGAAAGAAAAATGGCCAAGGAACTCACGAAAGAGGCTCTAGAGAACGAGAAATCACACCGAAATGACATAGGCCGAAACCTTTCTGGGGAGGCCCCCTGAATCAAGAATGGCGGGGGTGTATCTGGCTCGCCGCGGCGAGTCAAGCCTCACAGCAAACCATTAATATTATTGGATTTTATTCGGATCCCCGAGTGAGGGGGGCAGTCCAAGACCGAATACTGAATCTTTTTGCGCGGGATTGACATGGCCCGGCGCGTTATGTAAAAGGACCCCCGCATGAAGTCGCCTTACTCTGCGTGGTGGAATCCAACGACCCTGCTTTTTGTGGTTCTTTTTGTCCTTTTCTCTGTCGGTCTGGTGGGGAGCTTTCATCTCGCGCCCACCCTAGGATGGCAGGGATGGCTGGGCGTTTTCGGCTTTCAAAGCCTGATGGTGTTTTTGGCCTTTACGCCACTTCACGATGCATCGCACGGAAGTGCCAGTAAAAACAGAAAGCTCAATGAGTTCATTTTGGCGATCTCCGCTAATTTGTTTTTTTTGGCAGACGGCGGAACCTTTCGGACGATTCATATCGCCCATCACTCGAAGACCAATCAGCCTGGCGAAGACCCCGATCATTTTACTGCCGCTAAAACCCTTTGGGGTCGGTGGGTAAAGTCCTTTCTTCTACTTTTTTCTTATTACGAGTTTTTGTGGCGAAAAGAGGCCTCGAGTAATCGAAAAGTACTTCTTCAAATGGTGATTTCTGCCGGACTTCCGTTGGCGGTTCTTTTTGCTGGAATCTTTGCCGGAAAGTTTATTTGGGTGATGACGGCCTGGGTTCTGCCAGCATTTTTTAGTACCGGCGTACTATCTTTTGTGAATACTTCCTGGCCTCACCATACGGATGGTGAAACGCATCGAATGAAAAATACCCGCATTCATTTGCTTCCGTCTTGGGCGCAAGCCTTGATGGGCAATCAGAACATGCATCTGGTGCATCATCTTCAGCCGACGCTTCCTTGGTGGAAGTACCCCGAAGTTTGGCAGGCAAGCCGAGAAAAGTGGGTAGCTCAGGGCGCGAAAGTGTACGATTATCGCTAACCTGAAAGAGCCCAAAGCGGGGGGCGGGACCCCTCAAATCGTGGTTGCAGGAGCGAGCGGCTATATCGGACGAGCGCTTATTCCGCGACTTTTAAAGCAGTTTCCTCAGGCTCAGATCACGGCTTTGTCTCGAAGCTTGCCAAGAATAGAGCAGGACCCACGGGTTCGGTGGACCCGCTGTGACCTGTTTTCACTTCGAGAGCTGCAGGCAGCTATTCCGCAAAGAATCGACTTGGCCTTCTATTTGGTTCATTCCATGGGGCCTACGGCGCAATTAGATCAGGGCTCTTTCGCAGACTATGACTTGATCCTTGCCGACAACTTTGCTCGAGCAGTGAAGGGTGTAGAGCTAAAGCAAATTATTTATCTGGGCGGACTCATCCCGGATGAAAAAGAGCTGTCGCTTCATTTACGAAGCCGCCTCGAAATGGAAGAGGTTTTTCGGGGGCATGGTCTGCCCGTGACGGTTTTTCGTGCAGGGTTGATTTTGGGAGAAGAGGGATCCTCCTTTCAGATTCTTTTGAAACTGGTGCAAAGGCTTCCGTTGATGGTTTGCCCGAAGTGGACGCAATCAGAAACCACCCCTGTTGACTTAGAGACAGTCCTTCACAGTTTGATAGACGCGTCACTGCGGCGTGAGCACTTCATTAAAGTCTATGATTTGGCCGCATGTCGGCCGCTCTCCTACATTGAGATGATGCGCTTGACCGCCCGACATTTAAAAAAGAAACGGCATTTCATTGGGGTTCGCTTTTTTACCCCAACGTTATCGAGGCTCTGGGTCAGCCTGGTGACCAACACTCCTCGGGCATTGGTTTACCCGTTGGTTGAGTCTCTTCGGCACCCGATGGTGGCCCAAAAAGAAAGGCTTTATCCTGGGTGTGACTTAGAGCGAGGATACGAAAAAATTTTGGAAAATGTTTCCTGTCGCGCGGCTCAAGGTCAAGGGTTTTCAAGATTTCGGGCTGAGCGTAAAACAGTTCGTTCGGTTCAGCGAATCAGTCTTCCTTCTGGGCGTTCCGCTCAATGGATTCGAGAGCGCTATTTTTTTTGGCTGCCGCGATTTTTGAAGCGATTGGTTTTTGTTTCGGTGGGACCCGAGAAAGTAGCGCTGTCTCTACTGCATCCTGCACTTCGAGTGCTCGAGCTTCGTTTCGATTTTGAGAGGAGCTCTCCG
>JAGWZD010000345.1 GCA_018968995.1 Bdellovibrionales bacterium | reverse complement strand
CGCCCACGTTGATCATTTGACTCGCCATCCTGGGAAACACATGCAGTCCAGACACAACAGAGGCCAATGTCTTACCCGACTCTACTTCACCGCGAATCTTTGCAATCTCGTCACCCACTACCGCATTACTGACTGTGGTTCGAGCAATATCAATGGCGTCCACGAGGTTTACGCCAGCACTTAAAAGTGTCTGGAGCGTTCGGGCGAAAGAGGCTATCGCCTCCTTCTGAACAAGCCCGCCAAAAAGCGGTAGCGTGAATAAGAAACGATCTAAGACGGCTTTACCCTCGTGAGTCTTAAAAAATCGATTCATTAAAAAGGCCGAAACTGCGATCACTCCTACAATCATCGCCCAGTTGCTTGAGGCAAAATGAGACATGTTAATCACTGTCTTAGTTAACACGGGCATCTCAGTCTTGCTCGCTCGAAGCATCTCTTCAAAGCGCGGAATCACCAGCGTCAGCATTGCCATCAACACGCCGGCACCAACGATAAAAACAATGGCCGGGTAGGTCAAAGCGCCAATCACCATCTTTCGATTTCTGTCGGCATCTTCGAGATAACGAGTCAATCTCTTCAAAACAATATCGAGAGACCCCGAAGTCTCACCTGCTCGAATCAGGGCAATATAGATTTTAGGAAAAGAGCGGGGATAAGTGGCCAAAGCTTCCCAAAAAAACGTGCCTTGATTCACCTTCTCTTTTAACTCATCTAGCATACGTCGAATCATTGGATCGGCGCTTTGTTCAGCAAGAATCTCGAGTCCCTGAACCAGGGGAATTCCTGAGCTGATCATCAGCTGAAGCTGACGCGTGAAAAGAAGTTTTTGTTTTAGGCTCAGGCTGTAGCCTCGACTATCGGGTGCCGTCTTTCGCAACATCTGCGAAATGGTGACTGACGTGGCCCCTCTTGAAGCCGCCTTTCGAGCGATTCGAGTCGGACGAACCCCCTGGGCTCTTAGCATCATTCGAAGCTCGCCGTCAGATTGCGCTGAAAGCACGCCACTGACTTTTTTGCCTCCGCGATCTACGCCCTGGTATTCGAAATCAGGCATCTCTTATTTCCTATTAATTCCCTGGAACGGTTAAAAGCATCTTACCGAGCTCATCTGGGTGATGCGACGCCCCTAGGGCATCATTTTTGGAGAGAATGCCGTTTTTCACGTGCTGAAGGAGATGCTGATTCAGGGTCATCATTCCAGTATCTTCCTGTCCGACCTGCATCGCACTATAAATTTGATGGAGTTTATCCTCACGAATGAGGTTTCGAATCGCCACGTTAGGGATCATCACCTCGCAAGCCATCACCCGACCCGGCTCGTAACTTTTGGAAACAAGGTTCTGAGAGAGAATTCCTTGCAATGTAAAAGATAAAACCTGCCGAATCTGGGGCTGCTGATAGGGCGGAAAAACGTTCACCATTCGATTGATCGATTGAACAGCACCATTTGTATGTAATGTACCAAAAACGAGATGTCCTGTTTCGGCCATTGTTAAAGCCATCTCAATGGTTTCGATATCTCGCAATTCACCCACGAGAATAAAATCCGGATCCTGACGAAGCGCTCTTCTTAACGCTGATGAAAAGGATTTAGTGTCGACCCCCACTTCACGCTGATTCACTACGCAATTTTTGTGGATGTGAACAAACTCAATCGGGTCCTCAATCGTAAGAATGTGTCCGTACTCTTCTCGGTTAACCAGATCCAGCATGGCCGCCAGCGA
The DNA here is from genome assembly GCA_018968995.1 of Bdellovibrionales bacterium. Classification (GTDB taxonomy): domain Bacteria; phylum Bdellovibrionota; class UBA1018; order UBA1018; family UBA1018; genus CAIOHW01. Next base: position 709 of record JAGWZD010000345.1, on the reverse strand, counting down.
GGTGGACTTACCAGAACCCGTTGGGCCGGTTACTAGAACCAACCCATTAGGACGATGAATAATATTTTTCATCACCTGAGGTATCTTCAGCGAGTCAAAATCGGGAACTTGAAACGGAATTCTTCGAAAGACTGCCGCCATTCCGCCCCGCTGATAAAACATATTTGCACGAAAGCGAGAAACGTCTTTAATGCCGAAAGAAAAATCGATCTCAAGGTTTTTCTCAAACTCGCCTTTTTGTGCATCTGTGAGGACCGAATAACAAAGCTCTTTTACATCTGCGGCCGTCAGGGGATCAGACTTCACTTTCACCATTTGTCCCATGATTCGGTATTGAGGCGGAACTCCCACAGTGATGTGTAAGTCTGATGCCTCTTGATCCATCATTGCTCTTAGGTATGCAGATATGCCTACTTTGGACATTTTAATTCTCCAAGGTCAGTGACATTGCTTCTTCAAGTGAAGTTGATCCATCAGCAACTTTTGCTAGAGCCGACTCTCTCAGTGAGCGCATTCCCTCTTGAATCGCTTGACGTCGAATTTCAATCGATGTAGCCCCACGCAACACCAGCTCTTTTAGGGACATCGAAAAATCAAAGACTTCATAAATTGCCATTCGCCCACGATAACCGCTATCACCACAATGCTTGCAGCCCTTACCGCGGAAAAGCTTCGCCCGGCTCGCATCCTCTGGCTTCATTCCAACCTC